>DSAR01000159.1 GCA_011046405.1 Chloroflexota bacterium
CCCTCACTCCACCAACCTACAACCCCAAACCTCAAACCTTCACACCCCGGCGACCTCTCCACGCTCACTCCCCTCCTCGACCGCCGCTTTGGCCCAGAGCGCTCGTGGTCCAGCAGCAAGTTGGAGACCTACGCCAAATGCCCGCTCTACTTCTGGGCGGCCTACGCCATGGCCCTGGAACCGCGCGAGCTGCCCCAGGCCGGTTTCGACGTGCTGATCCTGGGCTCGATCTACCACCTGGTGCTGGAACGGCTCTACGAGCAGGTGCCCGATGGCGACCCCGACCGCCTGCGCGCGCGCCTGCACCCGGTGGCTCGGCAGGTCTACGACGAGGCGCCCAACGCATACGGGTTCCGTCCCACGCCGCTTTGGGAGCGCCAGCAGGAGGAATTGACCGAGGTCCTGCGGCGGACGCTGGAGGGTTTGATCGAGGTCGCCGGCGAGTACGAGCCGACGGCGCCGGAACTGGCCTTTGGCCTGCGCGGGGAGCCGCCGTTGGTGCTGGAGAGGGAGCAGGTGTTACAGTTGCGTGGCTACATCGACCGGGTGGACCGCGCGCCCGACGGCCGCCTGCGCGTCATCGACTACAAGGCCGGCTCGACACCCATCTCGGCCACCGCCCTCACCGAGGGGGAGCGATTGCAACTGCCGCTCTACGCCCTGGCGGCCGAACAGGCGCTGGGGGCCGAGGTTGCCAGCGGCTTCTACTGGCACATCGGTTCGGCCCGGCCCAGCAGCCTGCGCCTGGAAAAATACGAGGGCGGCGTGCCTGGCGCCATCGAGACGGCGCTCGGTTACGCGATGGACATCGTCGCCGCTGTGCGGGCCGGCCAATTCGCGCCCACCCCCACCGACGGCGGCTGCCCGACCTTCTGCCCGGCGGCCCCGTTTTGCGAGTTTTACGAGGCCAAGGTGTGGTAAAAGATGAGGTTCTTTGGGATTTCGCATGGTCGTGGCGAAAAATTGACCGCTTGCCAAGCTAACTATGCGAACTAGCAGAGAGCTAGATTTTTTTCGATGTGCAGCCGCAGGGACATCGCCCTTGAGCTACCGCGTGATCAACGGCAAATAGATGAAGCGGTCGGTCGGCATCACGCGCGCGGTGTCGGTCAGGAAGGATGATCCGTCCAGCATGCCGTTCAGGGTGACGCTGTACCAGACGCCGTTGGTCAGGCCGGTTATCGAGTAGGCGCGGGTACCGCTGATGAGGCCGCTGGCCGCCGGGACAACCAAGCTACCGCCCTCGCGCTGATAGTGGATGTCCCACGTCGTCCCGGCCGGCAGGGTTCCCCGCACCTCCCAATCCAGATAGATGGTCTCGTCGCCGGGCGCGCCGCGCAACGCGAGCGTCGTCTCCTCCTGCAAGGTGATGATGTTGGCCGAACAGGGTTCCAACACAAGGAGGTTCACGTCATCTAGGTGTGTCGTCACCACCACGCCCTCGAGATCGGGGGGATGATAGCCGTCGTCGATGGTCTGGTTGGGGCCGCAGCCGATGATGGAATCCATCGTCGCGCCGCTCCACTCGACGCCGAGCAAGGTCAGGTTGACCGTGACCGGATCGTGTTTGCGGTTGATCAGGTGGATTTTCTTTGCGCCGGTCTGCCCGTGGATCGCGCCCATGACGTGCGTCCAACTGTACTTGTCCGTCCAGGGCGTCACCCTCACCAGGGTATCCGGCGCGTGGCGATCTTTCGAGGTGTGGTCGCGGTACAGCTTGACCGGCCAATAGACCAGATCGTAGAGCGCGTCGCCGTCCTCACCTTCGATGAACATGCCAAATCCCCGGTTGCTGCTGGCGTACTGGCGGAAATGGAAGAGGAAATCGAGCCGCCCCATCTCGCCATAATCGCCAGAGTAGGAATGGATCAAGTTGAACGGCCAGTAGGGGACGCTGATGTCGGCCCGGTGGATGGCGTTTTCGTGACCGGTGCCGCTTGCGCTGGCGACGTTGCCCTCACTGTCGATGATGGCGATTTCTTTGCCGAGCGAGCGGGCATACTGCCGCAGCATCTGGGTCTCCCACGAAAGGCCGCGCTTGATCATGCGCTCGCCCATGTAGTAATAGTGGAAACTCAAAAAGTCGAGATATTGCGTCTCCTCGATCAACGAGAGGGCGAAATCGTAATCGCCCACCTCGCCGCTGACCTTGACGCCCGGATTGAAGCCCCCGGCCACGGCGCCCGCGCCAATGATCACCTCATCCTTGCCGAATCCCGGCCCCAGCGCGGCGCTGCCGTTGCGGATGGTATCGACAAAGACATTGTAGCTGTCGATGTAGGCCTCTTTGGTCCAGGTGCCATAGTTGCCCAGGTTCGGCTCCAAATAGTACTCGATGTAGATGGGGCGATCCGCCAACTCATCGGCGTAGGTCTCGCGGATAAAGCGCACGACATTGTAGAAAATAGCAGCGTTGTATTCGAAGTACTTGGGCGCGACGTTGCCGTAGCGATGCGCCCGGTGGCTGACGATGTACGTATCGCCCGGCCGCACCCCTTCGGCGTACAAATCTATATATTCGGGATTCGTCACCGGCCAACTGCTATCGTCCCAGGTCGGCACCACCCGTAGCCGGTCGCCGGTGTGCGAGCGGACGTAGAATACCTTACCGGCGGCTTCACCGGTCAACATGTGAATGTTGGCGTGGTAGAACTGGTACATGTTGCCCGCGATCTGCGCGTCGTCGTGCGGATCGTTGCCCGGCTGGATATAGGTCCACCAATCGGCGTCGTCGTGCGTGGCATTGTATGCGTCCACCAGCACGTTGTTTTCGATGCCGCGCGCGTTGGTGATGGTCTCCAGCGCCGCCACTTGTCCCCGCGCCTGTGTGGCATACCAGGTGCCCCAGGCGATGATCCAGGGGGTGGCGTCGCCTTCCAGGATCACCTTGTCAAAGGTCGTCTTGATATGGTCCCAATAGTAATTGTCGTAAGCGCTCGGATCGTTCTTGAAGCCCTCGTAATAGGTCTCGTAATTCAACAGCTTGTAGACATCAGCAGTGGGATAGTTGTGCTGGATGTGCGTATCGACGGTGCCGTCAAAGCCGCGCCGCGCCGTCAGCCGCACCTGGGCCGGGTTTGCGTCATCGACGCCAAGCACCAGAAACGCCTCGCGCCCGATGCGAATCACGTCGCCGGCCACGTAGCTGCCAGCGTTCACGGTGATGGTGAGGATGGCCGTGCGCGCCGGATCGTTCAGCGGCACGCTGTCGTTAATGGGGGTAATGCCAGAGACATAGGCGTGGGGATATTTGACCACCGGGAATTCGGGGATGGCCTCTTGCAGGCGCAAGATCTGCCCCGCGTTTCTGTAGGCATAGACCGGGGCGCCGGCTGCATAAGCGGCCGGCCGCGTGCGATCCTCGCCGCGTCTCACGGTAAGCGTATGGTCGCTCCTGGATTCAGACACCAGCAACTCGTAGCCCACATTGATGCGCCCGCCGGTGGGCAGGCGCTCCAGGTAGGGCGTCGTGTTCATCAGCGCCAGCGTGGTATCCAAAGCCGTCACGTCGTTCGCCAGCTCGCCGATTTTGATGATGTCGTGGGCGTATTGGTGCGGCCAAAAGTCGCCAACCTGGACGCGATAGATGTCGAAGATGTCCTGGGCGTCCGCCCAACTGTTGAGCATATAGCCCGTCTCCTGGCCGGCCACGTTATTCCATACTTCGTCTGTGCCAAAAAGCGTCGGCAAAGCGCCGTCTGGCTGAGAAAAATCGACCGTGACGTCGCTCGTGTCGAAGAGGACGGTGGACGTGACCGGGCTTTCGATCCAATGGCGCGTGTGGGCGCTGACCCGGTTCCATTGCGTGAAATCGCCGGCTTCGTTGGCAATGTCCTCGATCAAAAAGACCACATAAGAGGTCGTTTTATGCACCGGAATGCGATAGATGCGATAGTTCCCCTGCTTCATTCGGACGATAGACGGGTCCCTTTCCAGGTCGAATTGGAGAAAAGAGCGGTCGCTAAAGCCCAGGCGCACGAGCGTGGCGCGCACGCGCGGCGCGCTCACGTCCTGCGAGATTTCGACGTACTCGATGGGGGTAAACGCATCCAATTCGACGCGGTGGCTGCCAAAGCGATGCACACCCCGCGCCCGCAGGGCGGGATTGTTATAAGCTATATCCCGGCGGAAGGCCGCCGGGTTGCCATCGATCAGCTCGGGTGTATCGCCGTAATAGCGGATGACGCGCCAGGCGTACCCGCCGTTGGAAGCGAGGGCCGCATCGTACCACAAGCCATCCTGGTTCGAGCGGACGTGCACCGGGTTCGAGTAACCGAGCAGCGCGCCGCCCTGCCGGTAGCCGACGACGTAGTAATAGTCCTGCTCCATATCCAATCCGACATCCAGATACTCGATACCGTTCGTCACCGTGGCGATCTGAGTGTAGCCGGTATAGTCTTTGACCCAGGCGCCAGAAAGGCTGACCGGGTGTACCTGGACAAGATAGGTCATGACCGCGGTGGGCGTCATCACCAGGCGCTGCGCGTCCAACACCTCGACCACGTAGTAGGCTTCGCCCCGGTCGCGGAAGTGGAACTCGTCGCCCGGCAGCAGGCCGTTGGTCGATGCGACCGAGATCGTCGCGTCGCCCGGCCCCACATCGGCCAGCAGCGGGACCGCGCCCCGCCAGCCTAGCCGGTCGCTGCGCAAGATGGCGTATTCGGAAACGCCCGCGCGCTCCTGCCATGTCAGCCGCACCGCGCCGGGCGCGTTGGTGTGGGCCACGAGGTCATCGGCGTAGACGATACCGAGCGTGTAGGACATGACGGCGGTCCAATTGCCGGCCGCGTCGGCGACCTGGGCGTAGACGGTGCGCTCGCCGGCCGGGGCGGCCAACGTCCACGCCGTGGTGTGCGTGTACGGCTGCGCCTCCGACCAGGCGATGGTGTCGTTGCTAAAGCGCATCTGCGCCCCCGGCCCCATGCCGCTCTCGTGGTCGTAGAAAAAGGCGTGAATGGCGGTATGCACCGCGCCCGTATCGTCGAAATAAAAGTAGCCCCGGGGCGGAATCTGGTCGGTCTCGGCGCGGATGGTAAAGGCATACGCCTCTTCCAGGCGGTTGCCGTCCACGTCGACGGCGGCGATGGTCACGTCCACGACCTGGCCGTAGGCAAAGGGCGCGGCCGGCGTGTAGGTGACGGTATAGTCGGTGATGACGCCGGTGATGGTGGGCGCGACCACCGCGCCTTGCACCGTCATCGTAATCGCCGTGGGCAGCACCCCCTTGCCGTCGTCGCGCACGCGCGCGACAATGTGCGTGTCGGGCGAGACCCACCCCGCGCCGGGCGCGGGGTCATGGTCACTTGTGTAGGGGGGATCGAGGTCAGGGGCGTCGGCGCTGATCTCTAGCTCGTCGATTTGCCCGTCGAAGGCAAGCGCGCTGCCGAAAGGATTTTTGCCAATGTGCAGCGGGTGGCTGGCGGCCGACATGATGGTGCCGCTGAACGGCCGGGTACCCAGCAAGACGCCGTCCACGAACAGCCGCGCCACGTTCCCATCGTAGGTCAAAACGTAATGGTGCCATGCGGTATCGTGAATGGCGGCCAGGTTATAGCGGCTAGGATATATGGCCGCCCCGTCCGAATTGCCCAGGTGACAAGCGACGTAATTATCGCCGATGGCGATGCGGTATTGCGAGTGCTTGACCACCAGGTAACCGCCCACGTCGGGGTCGTTCTTTTTGGCCCACACCGCAACGGTGAGCCGCTCCATGCCCCCTAGCCGCGCGTCGTGGGCGACGCGCACGTAATTATCGTCGGCCGTCGAAACGTCGATGGCCTGCCCGCTGTGACCAGCGACGTAGCGTTCGCCGCCGTTGGGCCACGTCCCGTGCAGCCCATTTCCAGACGCATCGAGCACGTCGCCTTCGAAATGCATCGACAACAGCGTCTCGGCGGCTTGCTGCTGCGGCAGCGAAGCCTGGGTGTGCATTGCTCCTTGCAGCGCCATCCAGGCGACGAGCGCCAAAGCCAATCCGGTCAGGCCTAGAATAAGCGATTTTAGTATTCTCATTGAATCCTCATATAGCCTTTTTCTCGCCCATTTCGTCTCCACCCCCAATTATAACACGGAATCGGCTAAAAGCACCACCCTCCATCAAGGAAGTTTCTCCGGGGAACAACGTGTCACTTGTCTCTTGTCCTATCCTGCTCTCGATGCTACAATAATCCCCAGGCGACACACAAACACACACAAGCGCATAAGCTTCATATATTCAAGGATTGAAAGGAGCATAACCCATGAAATCCCCACGTTCAGGCCCTTGTTCTCAATCCGATTTCCTCCTCTGGCAAGATATCGAGGAAGTCGCGCCGTTCGTGGCCCAACTCATCCGATGGGAGGATGAACGGCAGGCTCGCAAGCTGATCTTCATCCCCTCGGAATCCTACGCCCCCAAAGCGGTTCGCGACGCCCTGGGCTCTCGATTCCAGAACATCTACGCCGAAGGATACCCGCCGACGCGCATGGCGCGCGAGCCCGAGGAACGACTCCACGACGCGGCGTGGCAACTGGCCTTCTACCGCCGCTACGCCGATCGTCGCTTCTACAAGGGTGTGGACTACGTGCACTTCGTCGAGTGCCTGGCCCAGCGCCGCTGCGCGCAGCTTTTCGCCCACGGCGCCCTGCGCCCGGAACACATCCACGTCAACGTGCAGCCCCTCTCCGGGACGGCGGCTAATTTGGGCGTCTACTGGACGCTGCTGGAGCCCGGCGATACGTTGATGGGGCTGGACCTGTACCAGGGCGGCCACCTGTCCCATGGTTCCGAGTTCAACATCTCGGGCCAGCGGTACCGCGTGGTCTCCTACAGCGTGGACCCGCAGACAGAGCGGCTCGACTATGACAACGTCCGCCAACTGGCCCTGGCCCACCGGCCCAAGGTGATCGTCGCCGGCTACACCTCCTACCCGTGGGCGCCCGATTGGGAGAAATTCCGCGCCATCGCCGACGAGGTGGGCGCCTATCTCTTCGCCGACATCGCCCACGTCGCCGGGATGGCGGCGGCCGGCGTCTATCCCAACCCGGTCGGCATCGCCGACGTCACGACCTTCACCACCCACAAGACGATGTGTGGCCCCCGGGGCGCCGTGATCCTGACCACCGACTCCGACCTGGCGAATGAGATCGACATGGCCATTTTCCCCGGCGAGCAGGGCGGCCCCCACGTCAACAAGTTCGCCGCGATGGCGGTAGCCTTCAAAATCGCCCAAACGGACGAATTCCAGGCGCTCCAAAAACAGATCATCGCCAACGCGCAGGCTCTCGCCCGGGGGCTAGTGGACCGGGGCCTGCGACTGGCCTACGGCGGCACCGATACTCACCTCATGTTGTTAGACCTGAAGTCGATCCCCACCGAACCCGCCGCGCCCACCGGCCAGACCTACCCCGTGTGGGGCGAGCCGGCCGTCCGAATCATGGACCTGGCGGGCCTGGTGGCCAACAAGAACACCATCCCCGGCGACGAGGAGACGCCGCTGGCCACAGGCATCCGCCTGGGCACCCCCTGGCTCACCCAGCGGGGCCTGGACGAGGGGGACATGAACACCATCGCCGGGCTGATCCACCGCCTCCTGAGCCACGTCAAACCCTTCGCCTACAACGGCCTCATCGGCACCCTCCCCCGGGGTAAGGTCGACCTGGCGATCATGGAAGAGGTACGCCGGGGCGTGGCCGAGTTAGCCGAGAAAGCGGGCATCGACTTCGAGTACCAGCGCCACGGCTACCCGCACTACCCTTACCTGGACACCGTCGCGGAGGAGAAATCGGTCGCGCTGCGGATCACCGGCGAGCGGGCGCGCCAGCACGTCGACGAACTGGTCACCGCCAACGCGCTTCAACTGGCGGTGGGCGATTCGCTGACCACCTACATGCTGGACCAGAACGGGCAGTTGCTGGACGAGGTGTTGGTCGAGCGGGAGGCACAGGATGAGTGGGGGCGGGATCGCTTCCTCGTCACCCCCACGCCCGAAAACGCCCAGCGCGTCGCCCTGTGGCTGCGGGGCCTGAGCGATGGCTACGTCCTCTTCGACGAAACGGACCTCTTCCGCAAGGTCCAGGGGCCGGTTCTGGTGGAGGAAGTCGAGGGGAAAGCACGGGAAACCGGCGATGCCGGGGGAGACGTCGAGGCCCTGTTCGAGGAACATCCCGAACGCTTCGACCTGTCCAAGCCCTACTTCGTGGGACAATCCTATCTGGCCCAACACGCGCCGGCGGTCGAGAGAGAAACCTGGCAGCGGATAGAATCGGAGGATCAGCCGCTGAAACGCACCGAACTCTACGACGTCCACAAGGCGATGGGCGCCAAGATGGTGCCTTTCGCAGGCTGGGAGATGCCGGTCTGGTACACGTCGGTGAGCGAGGAGCACCAGGCCGTGCGCGAGGCCGCCGGTCTCTTCGACGTGAGCCACATGGGCGTCTTCGAGGTCGTCGGTCCCAACGCCACCGTCTTCCTCGACACGGTCTTCTCCAATTACGCCGCCTGGATCGAGGACGGGCAGTCGTCGTACGGCTACCTGCTCACGCCTGACGGCGACGTCATCGACGACGGCATCATCTACCGCACGGACGCCGAGCGCTACCTGATGGTCGTCAACGCCTCCAACGCCGACAAGGACTGGGACTGGCTGAACGCGGTCAACGAGGGACGCGTCCTCATCGACCGGGACCGGCCCTGGGTCGAGGTGGCGGCCCCGGCGACGCTGCGCAACCTGAAGGATCCCGCCTCGGGCGAGCGCCAGAAGCGGGACGTCGCGCTCCAGGGGCCGGCCTCGCTGGCCACGCTGCAGGCGCTGACCGACGACGAGGCGCTCAAGGCCGCCCTGGCCCGCGTGCGCCGCACCGACGTGATCGAGTGCACGTTGGCCGGGATTCCGCTGGTCATCGCCCGCACCGGTTACACCGGCGAGGAGTGGGGCTACGAGATCCTCGTCCCACCGGAACAGGTCGAGGCGCTGTGGGAGGCGATCCTGGAGGCCGGCGCGCCGTTGGGCGTCAAACCGGCCGGGCTGGGCGCCCGCGATTCCACCCGCACCGAGGCCGGATTGCCCCTCTACGGCCACGAGTTGGCCGGCCCCTTCGACATCTCGCCCGTCGAGGCCGGCTTCCCCGGCTACGTCAAGTACCACAAACCCTTCTTCGTCGGCCGCGACGCGCTGCTGGCCCGGGAAGCGTCCCGGGAGCGGGAACTCGTCCGCTTCCGCGTCAACCAGAAAGGGGAGCGCATGCCCCACATCGGCGATCCGGTGGTCAACAAAAAGGGGAAGCAGATCGGCCAGGTCACCAGTTGTTCCATCGACACCGAGGGCTACCTGTTGGGCCTGGCCATCGTCGAAAAGCGGTACAACGTCCCCGACACGCCCATCGCCATCTTCACCCTGCGCGGCCAATCGTTAGAAGAGGGGGTGCTGAAACGCGGTCGGGTGGCCCTGCCGGTCGAAGCGACGGTGTTGACTCGTTTCCCCGAGCGGGAGGGGCCCAAGATGATCATCGGCGGGCAGGACTAGACGCCATATCAGGGAAGAAACCTGGTTTTTTGCTGTTAAGTAAAAAGTTTCAGCCATATATGTCTTGTTCGGGATGGTGACAACGCTGTGGCGAAAAAAACCTGGTTTCTTTATCTCCTGACCGATACATCGGGGCCGTCCGTGCTGTTGCTCGCATCCAGCCGGCGGCCCCGATGCGTTGACTTTCCGCTTCTCTGGTAGTATCATACGGCATAGTTGGTCAGGCGTCTCTTTAATTCAGTGGGAGGCTTATAAGGGGCCGATAACAATAGCTGATGATTTCGATGCGCTTGACGAATACGCTGTCACCCGGATGTGGTAACTTCATGGAAATAAAAACACTCGTCTTCGAACGGGGCGGTAAGCACAACACCGACGCTGCGCTCCAGATTGCCCACCAGCGAGCCCGTGCTCTGGGGATCCGGCAGGTCGTCGTCGCTTCGTCCCACGGCTACACGGCCCGCCAGGCCCACACCCGCTTCGCCCCCGACGGCGTTCGCGTCATCGTCGTCTCGATTTGCCACAGCTGGGAAAGCGAGGGCTGGGTGATGTCTCGGGAAACAAAGGCGGAACTGGAGGGGCTGGGCGTCGTCGTCCACACCGGCGTCCACGCCCTGGGCGACGGCGTCGGATCGGCCTTCTCGAGCAAGCACGGGGGCCGTGCGCCGGAGGAAATCGTGCGCGACACCCTGTACCGGTTTTCCCAGGGGATGAAGGTGGCCGTGGAGTGTACGTTGATGGCCGCCGACGCCGGGCTCCTGGATATGGACCAGGAGGTCATCGCCATCGGCGGTACGGGCGAGGGGGCCGACACCGTCATCGTCTGCCGACCTGCCTATGCCCGTACCTTCCACCAGTTTGAAGTCCGGGAGATATTGGCGAAACCCCGCGTACCTTGAGTGTGTTTGAAAAGTCGTCTCACGTCTCGACCAAGTCCAATTTTGAGGAGGAGGATTGCGCATGAATGCGACGATTATTTCGTACTCACACACTGGAAACAATGAGACGTTGGCCACCCGTTTGGCCGCAGCGCTCGAGGCTGAACACGTCCGGGTGACAGAAGAAAGGCGCCGGACGATGGACACCATCGTGATGGACATACTCTTTAACCGCACCCCATCGGTCGACTTCTCGGCGGAATCCATAGCGCAGCACGACCTGATGCTCTTTGTCGGACCCGTTTGGATGGGGCACGTGGCGACGCCGTTGCGTGCCTGTTTCAAACAACTGAGTGTAGCCACTCCCCTGCCCTGCGCGCCACACGTGAACGTGACAAGGAGAAGCTATGAACACGAGCACGAACGCTAAGGCATCCGTGTACGTCACCCGTCGCATCCCCGAGGTCGGCCTGGGGGAAATCCGGGAGGCGTGTAACGTGCGTCTGTGGGGTAACGAGACTCCACCGTCCAAGGAGGACATCATACGGGAGGTCGCCAGTTGTGAGGGGCTGTTGTGCCTGCTCACCGATCCCATCGACGCCGACGTGATCGAGGCCGGGGAGCGACTGCGCGTCATCAGCCAGTACGCCGTGGGCGTCGATAACGTCGATTTGGCGGCCGCCACCGAGCGCGGCATCCCCGTGGGCCACACCCCTGGCGTGCTCACTGAGGCCACGGCCGACATGGCCTTCGCCTTGCTGATGGCCATCGCCCGCCGCATTCCCGAGGGCATCGAAAAGGTCAAGACCGGCGGGTGGCGCACCTGGGAGCCGATGGGGCTCCTGGGGGCCAACGTGTGGGGGGCGACCCTGGGCATCGTGGGGCTGGGCCGCATCGGGACGGCCGTCGCCCGGCGGGCGCAGGGATTCGCCATGCACATCCTGTACCACGACCCGCAGCGCCATCCGGCGTTGGAGGAGGAACTGGGGCTGGTCTATGCGTCGCTGGAGGATCTGCTGGCTCAATCCGATTTCGTCAGCCTCCACTGCCCGCTGAACGAGGAGACCCAGCACCTGATCGACGAGGACACGCTGCGCCAGATGCAGCCCACCGCGATGCTCGTCAACGCCGCCCGGGGCCCGGTGGTGGATACCGATGCCCTGATGCGCGCCCTGCGGGATGGATGGATCGCCGGGGCGGCCCTCGACGTCACCGATCCGGAACCGCTGCCGGCCGAGCATCCCCTGCTCAAGTTTTCCAACTGTGTCGTCGTGCCGCACGTCGCCAGTGCCACCGTTTCGGCCCGCAATCGTATGGCAACCATGGCTGCCGAAAATCTGTTAGCCGGACTTCAAGGTGAGCCGTTGCCCTATTGTGTAAATCCAGAGGTGTATACATGAACCAGGCAGAAAAAACCTACGTCAGCCAGCTCATCGACCGCTTTTTCGAGGGTTTCATCTCCAACCGACTACGCGCCGAAGAAGGCGAGCATATTGTCGAGGAACTCCAGGATCGCGCCCAAGAGGCGGTCGGGCAGCTCATCCAACACCTGGAAAAGCCCGACCCCGACATACGTTTTGCAGCGCTGAGCTTGTTGAGCACTTTAGAGACGCCTCGCGTGACAAAAACTCTGCGCCGCTTGTTGAATGACCCCGAGCACAGCGTCGAAGAGAAACTTTTCGCCGTGCGCATGCTAGACGAACGCGGCATCTCCATCAATCCGGAGACGTTGCAACGCCTGGACGCCGAATTCGAAGCCGTGGAAGAACAGTACGAAGAGGAATTGCTAAAACACATCTCCAAACCAGAACAGATGGAAGCGCTGTTGGAGATGATTAGCGATGAACCGGTTGATGCACAAGTGGACTATCTGCGTCACAAGATCGTCCCCCTGGCTGATCCGCGCACGATCCATTATCTGACGGCATTGCTTCACAGCGAAGAGGATGAGATCATCCTGGCAGCCATCGACGCCATCGAACGCATCAAAAACCCGGCGACCATCCCCGTCCTGGAAGAACGGGGACAATACGATCCTTCCACAGTCGTGCGCCACGCTGCCAAAAATGCCGCGCTGCGGCTACGTACGCGGGTCGGTCCCCCCTCCGATATCGATCTTCCCTGGGTCGAGCCCTTATCCACCCCCACCGCACACTGCATCGTCTCCACCATCGATGGCGATGGCGGACAGGTACTCATCGCGACTCAAAATGACGCCAATGGAGGTTTGACCATGTTCGACGTGATGTTCAACGATCACCAGGGCATAAAGGACGCATTCACGGCTTCAGTCAGCGAGCAAGAAGTCGAGGAGATCAGTGATTCCTTTGGCAGCACCGAGTTCGTAGACGTCAGCCTCGAACGCGCGCGCGCGACGCTGGAGTGGGCCTATCAGACCACATTGGAGGCCCACCGACGCTTGCCGCCGGCCTACATCGTCTGGCAGGGCTTCCTGCTGGGCGAGGATCCCAATCCGCCAGAGGTTTACCCGCTCCCAGATCTGCCAGCCGACGAGGAAGCACGCGATGATCTGCTGGCAGAGAGCGACGAACTCCTGACGATGGATGAATTCGAATACTGGTTCTTCAACCCCGACGAGGTCGAGGACTTCGTCAAGGCGTATCGCCGGTTGCGACGGGATAAAAAAGCCCGAAGAGGAGAACCAGCGTTCGAGGACCTCCTGGACCGCGCCATTGAGGCGGTCGTTGGGGAAGAGTGGCGACGGCGCCTCGTGAACCGCTTGCAACGCCAGGCCTGGCTGCTCACCCAGTTGTACGAGGAGCCGGAGGTCGCGCAGTGGGCGCTGATCGCCGCCGAAGCGATCGACATCGGCGCCGGCGTCGATCACCCACTGATCCGGGGAATGATGGAACGCAGCCTCCTCAACGCCATCGGCCGCTACATCTAGACCCTGGAAGACCCGGCCGCGTCCCAGACCACCTGGGCCACCCAGCGAGCGGCGTCCGGTCGGCCCAGGGCCTGGGCGCGCTCGGCCATCACACGCAACCGGGCATGCTCAGACGTCAATAGATTACTGACCTCCGCGACGACCTGCTCGGGCGTCGGCGCCCACACGCCGGCGCCCGCTGCCACGACGTAGTCGACGTTGGGCCGCTCCTGCCCTGGCAGCGCGCCGCAAATGACCATCGGCAAGCCCAACACCAGGGCCTCGCAGATGGTGCTGGGGCCGGCCTTGGTGACCAGGAGATTCGCCGCGCGCATCCACTCGTGCATGTTGTCCACGAAGCCCTGTACCGATACGGGAAGCGGCCACCTCTCGGCCGAAAGCCGCTCGCACAGTTTCCGGTTGCGACCGGTGACGATGACCATCTGCACCGGCGTCTGGCGACGGGCCAGCTTGCGGCTCAAGCGGTAGACCGGCCCCATGCCCTCTGAACCACCGACCAGGAGCACCAACGGCCGGTGGGGATCTACCCCCAGTCGACGCCGGACGTCCTGCGGCGATTCATCGGCGATGGAGACGAAGCGACGCTCTACCGGCAGCCCCGTCAGCAAGATCCGCTCGGCCGGGGTCCCGTTGGCCAGGGCCTGCCGTCGCCCGGCTTCAGTCGGCACCAGGCACCGGTCGACGTCCGGATCGCACCAGAAAGCGTGGGCCGAGGCCAGGTCGGTCACCAGGGTAATCAATGGAATGCCGATATTCATCAGAATCCGCCGGGGCAAGTGGTTGAACAGCGGGTGGCAACTCAACACGACGTCGGCGGGATGTTCGTCGAAAAGTCGGCGCAAGGCCGGACGCACCCACGGCCAAAAAAGCGCCAGGAATATCCGTACCCGAAGCGCCCCGTTAGAAAGATGATACCCGGCCGCCCAGCCTGCGCCCTTCAAACATACCATGTAGGGGTAGACTTTGGCCAGTCGATTCAGCGGCCAGGGGGCGTAATCGGCCAGGAGATCCACCAACGTGACATGGACCCGCTGATCATAGGCGTCCTCCAGGGCCTGGGCCACGGCGCGGGCGGAACTCCGGTGACCTCCGCCGGTGTCGGAGAAAAGAATAAGGATACGCCGAACGGTATGCGCCGCGTCGGCCGACCGATCAACTTTTTGAGACATCATCCTCCGAGCCCAAGATAGACTTGATTCCCTTTTCGAACTTGCCCCGGGGCAGCATCACGCGCCGGCCGCACGTCAGGCAACGCAGGCCGATATCCGCCCCGATGCGGGTCACCTCCCACTCGCGCCCGCCACAGGGGTGGGGCTTTCGCATTCGCACCCGATCCCCCACGTTGACTTTTACTGGTCCAACGGACAATGGTCTCCTCCTTTCGACTTGGCACGCATAGCGACGGTTCAATCTTCCATCACGAATGGCACGAATGCTCGAATTTCACGAATTTTCTTAGCTTCGGCTCTCTGCTAGTTCGCATGGTTGGCTTGGCGAGCGGTCAGTTTTTTGCCACGAATCCTTCGACTACGCTCAGGACAGGTTTGCACGTATCATCTCAATAAACCGGGGCAAACTCGCTCGGGCCGGTCTCCTGACCGTGCCCGCTGTGGCTCGGTCGGGAGACCGGCCACAGCTCCCCAACTTATTGAGAAGATACGGTTTGCACGAATTGTCACTAATCTTTGGGTTTTTCGTGTTAATTCGTGCTCGTCTCATTGTAGGTGTTTGGGTTACACAGAGTTGCGCGGAGTCTTTCACAGGGATATGCACTGGATGAAATTCTAACACAACTGGGAGAGAGCGGCAACTTTCCACCCCCTCAACCGTATACCAGTACGATGGCCCATTGTACCCCAACACGATGACAAAATCGCCAATCCATGTATAATGTAAGTCAAATCACCCAATCACCCAACCACCCAATCACCCAAGGAGCCACATCCTCATGAGCCAACCCACGCCCGCCATCCAGACCGAAAACCTGACCCGGCGTTTCAACAGCCTGACAGCCGTGGATCGTCTCAATCTCACCGTGCCACGGGGCGTCATATTCGGTTTCCTGGGCCCCAACGGAGCCGGTAAATCGACCACCATCAATATGCTGACCGGCCTGCTTCCCCCCTCGGCCGGCACTGCCCAGGTCAGCGGATTCGACATTCAGACGGCGTCGTTGGAGGTCAAGCGGCGGACCGGCGTCGTGCCCGAGGGACTCACGCTTTACGAACGGCTCACTGCCAGCGAGCAGATCGAGCTGGTGGGACGGCTCCACGGGTTATCTCAGGAGGAGATCAAGCGCCGCATCCCGCCCCTGCTGGGCGTCCTGGAACTGGAGGACGCCTCCGACAAGATGATCCTCGACTATTCCCACGGCATGCGGAAGAAAACGGCCCTGGCCTGCGCCCTGGTCCACGCCCCCGAAATCCTGTTCCTCGACGAACCTTTCGAGGGCATCGATCCCATTGCGACCCGGGCCATCAAGGAAATCCTGCGCGACATGGTCGACCGGCGCGGGACGACCATCTTCTTCTCCACCCACGTGATGGAATTGGCCGAGCGCTTCTGCGACCAGGTGGGCATCATCAACAAGGGCCAGTTGGCTGGCGTGGGCAGCATCCCCGATCTGCGCCAGCGGGCCGGGTTGATGGAGACCGCCGCACTGGAGGACGTATTCATCCGTACCGTTGGCGCCGAATTGGAGGATGAGGCCCTCCTGGATTGGCTGACAGGTCACGAGACCATCAAGGACATTGCCTCAGCCGAGGACATTGCCTCGGTGTCCGATTCGAGCGCTCGGGAGAGGGAGAGGCAGGTGTGACGATGTGGTCTGAACTGCGGAATTTTTTCTGGCTCCAATGGAAACTCACCCGGGCGATGTTCCGAGGACGCCGGACGGGCAGCCGCCTGCGGATCCTGGGATTGATCCTCCAACTCATCTCCTTTGCCTTTACCTTCCCGATGTTTCTGGCGATGGGGATCGCTTTGGCCGTGGTGATGATCCTCGTCTCGCCCGGCGCGGCCTACGAGATCGCGACGTTGGCCAACACCCTCCTGTTTTTCATCTGGCTGCTGTTACCGGCTTCCTATAGCTCGCAGATCATCGAGCGTTTCGAGATGACCCAACTATTTCCACATCCCATTCGCTTCGGGAGCATCGTCATGGGCAGCACGCTGATGTCGTTCCTGACCATCACGGGGTTATGGACCGTGCCCATCATCCTGGGCGAGATCGTGGGCCTGGCGTGGCATCAACTGTCCGCCCTGCCCTTGATCGTCCTCGGCGCCATGCCTGCTTTCACGCTGCTGGTGTTGACTGGTCGTATCATGGAGGACTTCTTCGACTTGGTGTCCGGCGACCGGCGACTGCGCGCGATGACGCTGGCGCTGCTCTCGCTGCCCTTCATGTTCTGCTGGATTGGCCAATACGCCTTCCAGTACGCGGTTGAGGACATCAACCGGTTGCCCGGGTTCATCCAGGAACCGTTACAGGAGACAATTGAGCGATTGGATCTGGAAGAGGAGCCGGAGTCGTTTCACGAGGTGACCGCTATCTTCAGCCAGATCCTGGAAGCGGTCCGACCGTCCCGCTTCTTGATCTGGCTCCCACCGGGGTGGGCGGCGGCCGGGATGGGGTTGGCCGTTGGCGATCACTGGCTCCGCGCCTTGCCCTACCTGGCGCTTTCGTTGGGATTTACCGGCTTGCTGCTCTGGGTGCACGCCGGGATCACTCGCCGGCTGATGTCAGGGGCAGCGCTGACGGCCGGCACCGAGCGGGTTCGCAGCCGGGGGCAGTTCCAGCACCTGCCGGGGCCACCAGATCTGTGGACACTCTTCCACAAGGATTGGCTTTACCTGTGGCGCAGCCCGATCCCCCGGCGCTTGCTCTTCTCCAGTCTAATCGTGGTCGCGGCGATGATATTACCTCTGCGCAACATCTCCGTCAAGGAGGAGGAACCCGCTTTTCTGCGCGACGTCGCGCCGCTGGCGGCTGGCGGCTTTCTCATCACCATGCTGAATATGACCATCAGCTTGGGGTTCAACGCCAACTATTTCGGCGTCATCGACCGGGAGGGATTGGTCTCCATCTTGCACACGCCGGTCGACCGGCGTCACATATTGCTTTCAAGCAATTTGACGACGCTGATATACACCGGCGCCCAATTACTCGTCATCACACTGGGCCTGGCGTTGCTGACCGGCCGCTGGGCTCTTTTTCCTCTGGGGCTTTGCCTGGGGCTATGTCTGCAGATCAGCGGCGCGCCCGCCTACAATCTGGCGGCTATCCTCGCGCCTTACCGCGCCCAGCTCAAGCACGGCGGCGGTCGTCAGCGTGGCAACTTGTGGGGCATGGCCGCGTGGGCGCTATCCACCCCACCTATCCTGGCCCTCATCGTGCTGCCCTACCTCCTCTGGAAACCGGCCCTGATCGTCACCCTGCCGCTGGCCTTCGTCTACAGCGTGGGATTATACACGCTGACGCTGACGCCGCTGGCCCGGCTTCTGCAACGCCGGGAGTTCGACACGTGGCAGGCTGTCATCGCCGAGGAATAGAACATAGCCCCACCTATTTACACACACACCAGGTGGCGCGAGCGGGCCGCCGCCACGCGCTCGGGCAAGACGGCGACGCCCAACCCCGGCCCCTCGGGCACCGAAAGGGTCGAGTCCGCGTTGAGTTCGAAGTTCGGCACGGCCACGTCTTGCCCCTCAGGATAGTAGCGGGCCGAGGCTGAGATGTCGCCCGGCAGCCGGAAGTTGGGCAGCGACGCCAGCGCCACGTTGGCCGCTCGCCCCACGTTCGTCTCCAGCATGCCCCCGCACCAGACCGGCACGCCCCGCTCGGCGCACAGATCGTGAATCTGTAGAGCAGCCGTTAAGCCACCTACCCGGCAGACCTTGATGTTGATCACCCGGCAGGCGTCGATGTCCAACGCCCAGCGAGCGTGTTCTGGCGAGTGGACGCTCTCGTCCAGGCACACCGGCGTCCGCATCTGGGCCTGCAACTTGGCGTGATCCACGATGTCGTCGTGGTGGAAGGGTTGCTCCACCAGCAACAGGTCGAACTGGTCCAACGCCAGGAGAATGGGTACGTCGGCCAGCGTGTAGGCGCAATTCGCGTCGACCTGGAGCGGCAGGTCCGGCCATCGCTCCCGGACGGCGCGCACCACGTCCACGTCCCATCCCGGCTTGATCTTCAACTTGACCCGTCCGTAGCCCTCGTCGACGTGTTGGGCCACCCGGTCGAGCAGTGCGTCGAGGGTCGGCTCGATCCCGACGCTCACGCCTACTGCCACCCGCGCCATGGTGCCACCGACGTATTCGGCCAGCGACACGCCCTCCGCCCGGGCCAGCAGATCCCACACCGCGTTTTCCACTCCCGCGCGGGCCATGGGGTGCCCTCGCACCCGCTCGAAGCGGGCCACCACGTCGGCGGGCGTCGACACGGTTTGCCCCAGCACCGCCGGCACGAGGAAGCCCGCCATGATGTGCCAGGCTGTCCCGGTGGTCTCGTAGGCGTACCAGGGCCCGGCGTCGGCGGTGCATTCCCCCCAGCCCGTCAGGCCATCGGCGTGGGCCGAGACCAGGATGCACGAGCGGGTGAACTCGCGCCCGAAACTGGTCTCGAAGGGGTGCACCAACGGCAATTCGATCTCGTGTAATTCGATCCGCTCGATCTTCATCTCTAGCGCCATAGGCCTCCTTACTCCCCCTTTCCCTTTGTCAGCAAATAGTAACTTCGTCCCTCTTCGTGGAAGAAATCGACCGCCATATATCCGGCGGCAAAGGCTTTCTCGAATACCTGGCGCGTGTGGATCCGCCAGGCCAGTGCCAGGTCGAAATCGGCCGCCTTGATGGCCTGGAAGTTGGCCGGTACCTGGACTAAAATTCTCTGCGCCTCCATCGACAACACCTCTGTCGCGGGCTGGAGCGGGTCGCCTGGTTGCGCCGGATTGATCACCGGTACGCCGGCCGCCTGCAAAGTTGCGATCGACGCGCTGGGCCCCTCACCGGACAGGTGATCGACTACCTCCGGGCTGTTCAAGTGCCATTCGACCATGAAGCGATCGGTGGCGATTCCGGCGTTCAGGTCATCCCGCAGTTCGCCATACAGATTTCGCCAATACGTGTTGCTTAACACACCCAGCTTGTGGAAATTCAAATAGGCGTTCCGGCTCTCCAGGGGATCGAAGGTCCACGTGACCAGATCGATTCCCTGTGACAAGACGAATTCCCGCTGCGCCAGTTTCAACCGATATCCCACGTTCCGGTTCTGACGCACTGGCAGCACCCCGGCCATGTGTGAACAGTGCTTGATCTGTCCCGTAGGCGTCAGCCCCACGAAGCCGAACACGCACCCGATCATCCGCTCTCCGCCCGCCGCCTGCTTTTCGAACGCGCCCAACACCAATCCACCGTTCTTCTGAGCGGTGATCAGGAGCCCGGTGTTGACCACCTCCACGTCCGAGAATCCCCAGACATCGCGTTGGAGCTGTTCGGCTGCGCGATACGCCTCGATGCTTTGCACAGGTCGAATGACGACGTCGGCATCCTCTATCTTTATATCCGCTCCCATCAATATCCCCCATACCCGGCCAAATGCAAAAAACCACCATCTGGCCAGATGGTGGTTTTTCGATACACAAATTCACAAGGCAAGCCTCGATTACAACCCGATTACAACCCGATTACAACTCGATCTGGATCTCCGGCGCGTATTCGAGGTAGTTGTCCTCTCGTACAACGAGCGCTTCGCGCTGAGCTTCCAACCATTCGTTGAAACGCTCGTCCCGCATCCGCTCGCGGACCGATTCATCCAGTTCACGCACCTCTCGCCCGATGACCTTGATGACCGTAAACCACGTATCGTCCTCTTCTTCTTGCACCGGTTGACTATGCCGCCCCACGTCCATACTGAAGGCTAGATCAGTCAACGTCGGGCCAATCTGCTTCTCTATCTCGTCCCGAGGCAACCATTCCCACTCGTAGCCATAGCCGCGGAGCTGGTCGTCCTCACTATCCTGGATCTCCTGCGCCAATACCTCGAAATCCTCCCCTGCTTCCAGCCGCGCCACGAACTCACCAGCCTTCTCCTCGCTGTTCACCGTCATGTAGTGTATTTTAACCTGTTCGGCCTCCATGGGAATTTCGGATAAATTGGCCTCTCGAAGCTTATCTTCCAAAAGGGATGCCTCGATCCAGGAGCGAAATTCCTGTTCCGAAGCGTCAATCGCCTTCAAGAACTGGCTGCGGTAACGATTATATTCCTCGGCCGTCATTGGTGCCTGGGTGGGGAATGGCGTCGAGGTCGGCGCCGTCACGTCAGTCGGCGTCAGCGGCAGGGCCGGTTCCGGCAAGGGAGTCGATGGACTTGGATCGTAACCGAAGAATCCTGCGACGGCTTGATCGATCTCCACAGGGGATAAGGTGATCCCCCGACGTTCCGCTTCTTGGCGAACGATCTCTTCGCGAATCAATTGATCCAGGGCCTGTTCGGCGATAAAAGGCGCATTGGCCGGCGACAATTGGGCGCTCAACTCGCGGATTTGGTTCTGCAGATACTCCAGATAATACTGGGCGTTAGGATCAGTTGGATCCTCAATTGCTTGCTGCTGCTGATACAGGTACTGCAAATCCATGTTCATTTGCAATCGCCTGAACAGCACGCGCGACTGGAACTCCGACGCGGTGATCGGTTCTGTCCCCACTTTTGCCACGGGTCTTTTGGCCTTGACGACATTCTCCATAAAAAAGCCATAGACCAACACACCGACGATCAACACCGCCAACGCCGCCACACTCCAGATGATGATTCGTTCGATTTTCTGCTCTCGCGCCAGGCGGGAGCTTTGTTTTCGAGTCAGCTCTTTTGTCACACGTTTCTTAGACTTTTTAGCCATTTCTCATTCTCATTCTCATTCCACTCTCGTCAATCAAAAGCGGACAGCGCTAGCGGCTGTCCGCTCACTATGAAACCGCTAACTGACAGATAGGCCCAGCATCAAAGGACAATAGCACAGATTGCGCGGATTCCACTGATTTTAAGAACGTTACCCAAGTTTTAGGGTATCTTCTCAATAAGTTGGGGAGCTGTGGCCGGTCTCCCGACCGAGCCACAGCGGGCACGGTCAGGAGACCGGCCCGAGCGAGTTTGCCCCGGTTTATTGAGATGATACGTTTTAGGTTCTTTGGGGTTTCGCATGGTCGCGGTGAGAGATTAGCCACGAATTGCACGAAAAACCCAAAGATTAGTGTAATTCGTGGCGAAAAATTGACCGCTTGCTAAGCCGAGCACGCAAACTGCCAGAGAGTCCAGTTTTACAGACGCCCGCATCAATCCACCCGATCCAGATTGAAGACACACTAGACTCGCTCGCTAACAAACGGCAGCAATGCCATGTGGCGCGCTCGCTTGATTGCTTGAGCCAACCTCCGTTGGTGCTTGGCGCACGTTCCCGACCGTCGCCGTGGCTTTATCTTGCCGCGATCGGTCAGAAACTCTCTCAATGCACTGGTATTCTTATAGTCGATGTAATCGACTTTTTCGGTACAGAACACGCAATTCCGCTGGCGTCGTTTGCCATACCATTTTTTTGCCAACTTTGACCTCCCTTAACCAACGGCCCTAGGAGCCGTCGGCGTTTCATCAAAAACGAAAACTCTCCCACCGAGGGCGCGTCATCTTTTTTAGATCGCCCGGGTCGCCCAGGACGAACCCTTCCCTGGCGACCAAGTCCGTGCGAGAGCGTTTCTTGCCATCTCGATCATGCCCGTTTCGCGTCTACAAACGTCTCTCGACTACACCCGTTGGCCCTTATATGAAAGCGTTGCTTGCAAATCTCGGACAGAAAAAAATCACGGTTCGAGCCGCACGACGATGTGACGCATAATAGCCTCTAGCAGGTGAAGATCATTCTCCAGCCCGGCTACACCTTGAGGCTGCATCTCTAGCTTCATCAGCACATACTGGCCTTCCCGTTGATCTTGAATGGGATAGGCCAGTCGACGCATCCCCCACGCTTCGACGTTTTTGACCTCGCCGTCGTTGCGCGCGATCAAATCGGTCACTCGCTCAACGATAGCGGTCAAGTTATCCTCGTCCACGTCGGGGTGAATAATAAAAAGCAACTCATAGTTGCGCACTTGGCGATCACCTCCTTTCCTCGGGATTGCCCCCGGACGCAAGCCGGGAGCGGAAAGCACGCCAACAGGCGCGTAACGAGCAACATGATAACACAAAGCCTTCGCTTTGGCAAGCACTCGTGTTGAGATTTGAGATGGTGTTGGGGTCTAATCGAGCAGATCCCTTGCCCCTTCTGGCGCTCAGCCCGGTGGTGATTGTGATGTGGCGCCCATGACTGAGGCAATGATGATCTACAAAGCATATACAAATATTTGACAGGATATACACAATGTGCTAAGATCGGTGTGAGATGTTGAATCGATGTCGCTGCAAGTTGAAGATACATAAATGAGAGGAGCGCGATGAACGCTTGGGAACTCTATGCTATTGCTGCGTTGATCATCTTGGGCTTGATGACACCAAATCTGAGATGACCGACACCTATCGAACCCCGATCTTGAACCTCAAGGCCGTGGTCCAAGAGACTGGCGTCAAGCCGGATACTCTGCGAGCCTGGGAGCGACGGCACGGCCTGCCGGCGCCAGGCCGCTCCGCCAGTGGCCATCGGCTCTACTCGCAGCGGGACGTGGACGTCATCAAGTGGCTGGTGGCCCGCCAGGAGGAGGGATTGACCATCGGGCGGGCAGTAGACCTGTGGCGGCAGCTCGAGGCGGATGGTCAACAGCCCCTCCGGGACCTTGCCAGCGGGGTGTCTGCGCCGTTTGCTGGCGCAGACAGTGCGCTTGGTGAGATGAGACGGGCGTGGGTCTCTGCCTGCCTGGCCTTCGATGAGATCAAGGCCAAGCAGGTCTTGACGCGAGCCTTTGCTCTGTATCCGCCGGAGATGGTCGGGCTGGAGTTACTGCTCAATGGGATCGCTGACATCGGGCGGGGTTGGTACGAGGGGACCGTGACCGTTCAGCAGGAGCATTTCGCCTCTACCCTGGCAGTGCGACAGATAGAAGCGCTGTTACTATCCACCCCGCCCTCATCCCGGGCTGGTCGCATTCTGGCTGCCTGTCCGTCAGAGGAGGAGCACGTTCTGGCCCTATTGATGTTCTCCTACCTGATGCGGCGGCGCGGATGGGACGTCCTATACCTGGGTGCGAGCGTTCCCCAGGAACAGATGCAGGCGACGGTCGAGGCCACCAGACCTCGCCTTGTCGTTTTGGCGGCACAGCAGCTGCACACGGCGAGCAATTTATCCGAGATGGCGCAGGCCTTGCAACAAATGAATGTGACCGTGGGGTTCGGCGGCGGCATCTTCGACAGCCTGCCAACCCTGCGCTCCCACATCCCGGGTCATTTCCTGGGAGCCACACTGGAGGAAGGCGCGTTTTCAGCCGAGGGATTGATGACGACAGCACAGCCAACACCGGCCTTGACAGCGGCTCCGAGGGATCACCAGGCTGCCCTGCGTTGGCATCGAGATCACAGGCTGACGATCGAGGCTGAGGTGTGGAAGTGGATGAGGCCATCCGGAATAGAACACGACACCGTGTTGGTTGCCAATGAGCAGTTTTCCCGCGCGATGGGCGCTGCCCTGGCACTGGGCGACATCCATTACCTGGATCATCTGGTGGCCTGGCTCAGAGGGATGGGGCCGGGACTGCACATCGCCGACGATGTATTGACCGCTTACTTGACGGCCTACCGTCGGGCGGCTGAAGCACACTGGGATGAACGGGGAGAATTGATTGTCCGGTGGTTATCCGCTCAGGTTGATGCGGGCACATTGGGAGAATAGCGTGCAGCGCGCCGCGAGATTTGTTAGGGCGCCCTGGGGCATCGTCTCACCGGTCGACCTGTACGTGCAGAGGTTTTGGAGAGGAGAGAGGGGATTTGGACAATGGATAACAAGGGGAAATTGACTGAAATCGTGAATCAAACGCAGTGTGCGGCCGGGCCGACCATCCGGCTGGGGATCAGCACCTGCCTACTGGGGGAGAACGTCCGTTACGACGGCGGCCACAAGCTCGACCGTTTCCTGGCCCGCACCCTGGGCCGCTACGTCGAATGGGTGCCAGTCTGCCCAGAAGTGGAGACCGGGATGTCCATCCCGCGAGAGGCGCTGCGCCTGCTCGGCGATCCCGAGGCCCCGCGCCTGGTGACCATCAAGACGAAGCGGGACTATACAGACCAGATGCTGGCCTGGGCGCGCGAGCGGCTGGACGGGCTGGTTGAGACGAACTTGCATGGCTTCATCTTCAAGAGTAAATCACCCAGCTCGGGCCTCTACCGCGTCAAGGTCTACACCGAGGAGGGGATGCCCAGCCACGTCGGCACCGGCATCTTCCCCCGCCAGGTGATGCGGCGCTTCCCGCTACTGCCCCTGGAGGAGGAAGGCCGCCTGCACGACATGCACCTGCGGGAAAACTTCATCGACCGGGTCTTTGCCTACTACCGTTGGACCTGTCTGTTGACAGAAAACCCAACACCCGGCGGCCTGGTCGCTTTCCACACCGCTCACAAGCTGACGCTGATGGCCCACAGTCCCACCCACTACCAGGAGATGGGCCGTTTGGTCGCCCAGGCCGGTTCGCAGCCGTGGGACGAGCTGACCGAGACGTATGGTCGGGCGCTGATGGATTGTCTGGGCGTGATGACGACGCCGGGCAAACACACCAACGTGCTCCAGCACCTGATGGGGTTCCTCAAAGACGATTTATCGAAGGAGGACAAGGCCGAGCTGCTGGCCTACATCGAGGACTACCGGCAGGGATTAGCGCCGTTGATCGTGCCGCTGACACTGCTGACGCACCACCTCAAGCGGCACGCCGTGCCCGATTGGGTGCACCAGCAGGTCTACCTGCACCCGTACCCCAAAGAACTGCTGCTGCGGAATCACGTGTGAGAAGGGACGGCTGATCGCTGCGCCACGCCTCGGTTTCCCCATTCAGTTTTACCGCCGCCTGGTCGCCCAGACCGACTGGCCACCTGACGTGATGCTCGAAGCAAAGGTCAAAGGCGTGGCGGTGCTCGAGCTGCACCGGGCACTGAATCGGTACGCGCCAGATCTGGCAGCGTTGTTCAGCTGTATCATCTCAATAAACCGGGGCAAACTCGCTCGGGCCGGTCTCCTGACCGTGCCCGCTGTGGCTCGGTCGGGAGACCGGCCACAGCTCCCCAACTTATTGAGAAGATACGTTCAGCTCGCATGTTGATCGCGCAAGAATTTGCCATCGGCATCCTTTATTGGTTCCGGCTTGTCCGGGATAGGAGCAAAACGTGAAACGGGCTGTTATTGACTGCTATTGACTAGCATAGCCTTGATGGGAACGGGTATGTCGTCTGATTCGATGTATTCCCGGACCTCGTCTCGCGCTTGCTCGAATTGCTCGATCAGTTCTTCGTCGGACCCTTTGAAGCCGCTGATGGATCGACAGGCGCATGTGCAGCAGCCCAACGAGGCGCGATAGCTGTCCAGGTCGCACGTCAGGCAACTGCCCAATTCGATCATCAGTCGCGAGAGACCGAGGACGTCCTCGTGACCGTCGGGCAGCGACGCGATATGATCGATCAATTTGGCCCATTCTTCGCCGCGTAGATTGCGCAACTGGGGGATACAACGGGAGGGGAAGAGAATTTCGCTATCTGGGTACATTTATGAGCGTAGTCCTTTGCTAGTCCAGGTCTCCAACAGGGGGGACCAACGTTGATAATCGGGAGGTCGGCCAGGCAAGTGATTTCTAAGCCGGGAGAGGCATGCTTGCTGGCCAGGTCAAGCCATATCATAACACAAAAGCGTTCCATTTTCAAGGAATTGGTGATTTTGTGATTTTGTGATTTTGTGATTTTGTATCACGAATGACACGAATAGACAAATGACACGAATTTTGGCGTAACTGCTCAGGTACAAGGTGCGACGCACTTGTTCACGCGATTTTGACGATTTATCCACCGCTGTTGTCCACCAGATCAATCGGATGGTGGGGCAAAAGTGCGTCGCACCTAAGTAGATACACATTGTCAAGTTATAGAGACTAGCTCGTTTTCAGGACGACCGCCCCCCTGGGCGGCAGGGTCGCGCCGGCGATGCGGCCGTCGGTCACGTTTAGGTTTGGCGCCGAGGCGGGGAGGTCGCCCCACAGATCCTTCAGATGAGCGCCGTCGGCGAGCAGGCCGGCGACAGGCACGTCCAGGTCATAGCGGGTCGCGCCGTTGTTCAGCACGATCACGAGCGTCTCGCCGTCGTGCTGCCGGGCGAAGGCGAGGACGTTGCAATGCTCGTCGGTGTGGAGCCGGCGGTAGCTTCCGCGTCGCAGGACGGGATGGGCGTGGCGCAGGCGGATCGCCCGGCGGAAGCAGTCGAGCAGGTCGTGGTCCCAGCGGGCCTCATCCCACGGGAAGGCGCGCCGGCAGTCGGGGTCGTCCCGGCCCTCCATCCCAATCTCGTCGCCGTAGTAGATGCAGGGGGCGCCGGGGAACGTCATCTGGAACAGGGTTGCCAGTTTCAGCGCGGCCTTGTCCCCGCCCACCAGGGTCAAGAAGCGGGCCATGTCGTGACTGCCGAGGAGGTTGAGTTGGGCCTGGGTGACCGCCCAGTCGTAGAGCGACAGCATGCGGTCGACCTCGTCGGCGAATTGGGTGACGTCCAAGCGCCGCAGTTCGTACCCGCCGGGCCGTTGATCGGCGTCCAAGCGCTCCCCGCCGAAAAAGCCGAGGCAGGCTCGGTTGAAGATGTAGTTCATCACCGCGTCGAACTGGTCGCCCTGGAGCCAACGGCCGGCGTCAAACCAGATCTCACCCACGACGTAGGCCTCTGGATTGGCCTCTTTGACGGTGCGGCGGAACGCCCGCCAGAAGTCATCGTCGTCTATCTCCTCCGGCACGTCCAGCCGCCAGCCGTCGATGCCGAATTCGATCCAATGCCGGGCCACGTCGAGGAGGAAATCCCGCACGGCCTGGGTGTCGGTGTTGAACTTGGGCAGCGCGGGTAGATCCCACCAGGCCAGGTAGCCGTACGTGTCCAGGCTGTCTCGCCTAGGTTCTGTTGGATAGGGGTCGGCCTCCCCGTTTTCCAGGCGCTCCAGGTTGAAGTGAAACCAGTTCAGGTAAGGGGACGCGGCGCCGTTTTCCAGGGTGTGGTTGAACTGGTAGAAACCCCGGCTGGCGTGGTTGAAGACGCCGTCGAGCACCACGCGGATGTCGCGCTCGTGGGCGGCGTCGAGCAACGTGTGAAACGCCTCGTTCCCGCCCAGAATGGGATCGACGTGATAGTAATCGTGGGTGTGATAGCGGTGGTTGGCGGTCGATTGGAAGATGGGGTTGAAGTAGATGGCCGTGACGCCCAGGTCTGCCAGGTAGTCCAGGTGCTCGGCGACGCCCAGCAGGTCGCCACCCTTGAACCCGTGGGTGGTGGGCGGCGAATCCCACGGCTCCAGGTTGGAAGGCTTGGCGACTTGCTCGCTCTTGGCGAAACGATCGGGGAAGATCTGGTAGAACACGGCGTCTTTGACCCAATTGGGTGTACGGATGTTGCTCAAGAGTGACCTCCTATTTCTCGTAGGACGCTCGTTGAGCGCCCTGGGCTTGGGCTTGGGCTTGGGAATGACGATCGATGGGTGGATTCAGCCGTAGAACCGCACCGCTCGTGGGGGCAAGTTCGACGCGATACACGTCATCGGCCGGCAGGTCGGGCCAAGGCTCCTCGTCGAGGACGTCTGTGGCCTCGAACGGTCCCGGATAGGTCAGATTGAGCGCTAGGCTCGGCGTCTGTGGCTCGTCGCTGAAGTTCAGCACGATCAGGAACCACTCTTCCAGCTGCTCCCCGGCCGGCGGGGCGTGACGGGTATAGGCGTAAACTTTCTCGGCCCCGTCGACCTGAACCTTGCCAAAGGCACCGGTGCGCAGCGCGCGATGGGCCTTTCGTAAGCCGATCAGTGACTGATAGTGCGTCCACAGCGAAGCATCGTCTCCCAGCTGCTCCTCCACCGAGATGCCGTCATGCGGCGCGTTGAAACGTTGGCTCGCTTTGAACCAGTTGGTCATGCCCGCCCCCTCCTCGCTCTCGTACCAGTCCATTGGTTCGCGGCGGAACTCGTCCCAGTAGGGCGTCCCATCCCCTTTCTCCCCCTTCATCCCGATTTCCTCGCCGTAGTAGATCATCGGTGTGCCGGGCAAGGTCAGGAGCAGCGTGGCGGCGACGCGGGCGCGCGCCCAGTCGCCGCCCACCTCTGACATAATCCGATTGGTATCGTGATTGTTCACGAAACGGAGCACCTGGTAGCCCGAGGGAAAGAGGTTCTGTTGGCCGATGATGAACATGTCGATCAGATCGGGATCCTGGACCCCGGCCAGCACGCTGTCCAGGTTTGTGTCGTGGTCTTTGGCGATCGCGTGATAGAGCGGATAATCGAACAAGGCATCGAAGGCGTCGTCGTACCACTTGATCAACCGTTGCGCGTTGCCCTCCCACACTTCGCCCAGCAACAACGATTCGGGCTTGATCTCGCGCATCTCGCGCTTCAGCACCTGCCAGGTGGATAGCGGCACGTCTTTGGCCACGTCGCAGCGAAAGCCATCTACCCCATCGCTGTAATCGCCATCGTCGTCCAGGTCCATCCAGAAACGGGCGACGTCGAGCGTGTAGGCCAGCACCTCCGGGTGCTCGTGCTTCAACCTGGGCATGTCCTTGAACCCCCCGAAGGCCTGGTAGGTGGTATGACTCTCGTTGGTCCAGAGGAACCAGTCAGCGTACCGGGACTCGGGATTGGCGAACGCCTCCTGGAAGATCGGGTGATCGTCGGAGGTGTGGTTGACGACGAGGTCGATGATCACTCGTATGCCGCGCGCGTGTGCCTCGTCCACGAAAGCGATCACGTCACCCAACGAACCGTAGTCCGGGTTGATCGCGAAGTAATCGGTCACGTCGTAACCGTGATAACTGGGCGAGGGATGGATGGGCATCAGCCACACGGCAGTGACGCCCAAATCCTGCAGGTAATCCAAGCGGCTCGTGAGACCCGGCAGATCGCCGATACCGTCCCCATCGCTGTCGTGGAAACTTCTGACGAAGACCTCGTACAGGATGGCGTCGTCGAACCAGGCGGGCGTGTCGACCTGGGGCTCGGGCGTGGGGGTATAGGTGGGCGCGGGTGGCCGGTCAGGCGGTGGGATGGTCGAGGACGGGCTGCAGGCCGTGACCGAGACGAGAATCAATGACAGGATTCCAACTATCGTTCGTCGCTTCATTTTCACAATCCTTCTTCCAAATGAGGCTCTCTGCTAGTTCGCATGTTCGGCTTAACAAATGGAAAAAATCCGTGCAATCTGTGTCGATCTGTGTGTATCATCTCAATAAACCGGGGCAAACTCGCTCGGGCCGGTCTCCTGACCGTGCCCGCTGTGGCTCGGTCGGGAGACCGGCCACAGCTCCCCAACTTATTGAGATGATACGTGTCA
>DSAR01000197.1 GCA_011046405.1 Chloroflexota bacterium
CCGCCGGATCACAATCCGGCAGTTTACAGGCGACGTGTTGGCTTCCGTCACCACCCATGATGGCCCTTGCACCATCGACGCGGATTGTGATCCGCACTGCACACGTAGGCTGAGCAGTTACCTTCTAAATTCGATTTCAAAATCCTGTCATGCAGACCGGCTTCTCGGCCACGGCAAATATCCGGTCGAGCACGTCCAGGTATCCCACGTCGGAGATTTCGGCCAGGCTGTACTGGTACAGGCGCCGGAACGTGACCGCGCCGGCCAGGAGGGATGAGAAGTCGGCCACGTCCATCGAAACAGTCACGTCACGGTCGGGGCCATCGACGAGCCGCACCCGGCCCTCCTCGAAACGCAGGTACGTGCTGCCCGCGTTCTCCGGCAGGAAGTTATCGTCGATGATCAACTCGAGCTGGCAGGTCTGCCCGCCAAAGTCGCGCTCCGCCAGCAACTCGAACATGCGGGGCACGTCGCTGACCCGGTACATCAGCCCCACTCCCTGCACGTTGCTCTCGTGATAGACGGTGGGGATCATCGCGCCGGAATCATTCCGGGGGTCCCACAGCAGGAAGTGAAAGTACTCGTCCTGGGTATCGAAGACCACGCGCGCCACCTGGTCGGCCTGGGTGTGTAAGAAAGTCATCAACGCCGCCAGTGCCTCGCGTGTCTCGTGGACGAATTCGTAAACGTGAATGTCGTTGTGCAGGAAGTGCTTACCTCGCTCGAAGGCAAAGACTATGTAACCACCGATCCGGCCCTCTGCATCGTCGTACCCCACGATCCGCAACTTGGGGTTCTCCATCATCCGTTCTATCTCGTAGGCCGACTTTTCGATCAGCCCATGGATCCGGTCGAGCACCCGGTGGTAGCAGTCCAGCAGCGGCTGGACGTCCGATGCTCCCACGTACCGCACGTGAACCTTGTCACCCTCCCGGGGCAGGGCCTTGGGATCGACCCGGTACTGGTTCATCTTCGTCACACAACCAAAGCCCATCTTGCGGTAGAAATCGGGGCGGAAGGGATAGATGATGGTCAGGGGCACGCCGCGCTCACGATAGCGCCGGAGCATGTAGAGCACGATCTCCTTGGCGACGTGCTCTTTCTTGTGCAGGAGATCGACGCCCATTTCTCCCCCGCCGCCGGCCGGCATGCGCACCTGCAAGAAGTTCATCTGAAAGTCGTAGAAACGAGCGCCGCCCAGCAGTTCTCCATCCCGAAAAAGGCCGTGGAAGCGAACGCCTGGCAACTCCTCGTGCGCTTTGAGCATCCGCTGTTTGAGTTGCGCTTTTTCTTCCGCCGTATCGATCTTTCGCCCGGGATAGGCATTCCAGACGATGTCAACCATTGCGTCGAAATCCGACGCCGTCAATTCCCTTATTTCACTCACGTTTTCCTCCAAACCCCCGCCCATTCGCTATAAACGGGCAACAGGCTGAGTCGTTACTTTTCACAATGAACAGCCGGAATTCGTGTCATTTGTCCTTTCGCGCCATTCGTGATCCAAAGATGTTGGGTAATGATGTACTCAAAGACATGTCGAGATATAAGCGTGTAGATCAGCCAGTGCCCGTTGGGCATACGCCTGGTATCGCTTTCGCCTGTTGCGCACCGGCGGTGAAAGGGGCGGCATCAGGCCAAAATTGGCCTTCATCGGTTGAAACTTGTCCGGCTCGGCGTGACTCACGTAGTGGCACAGGGCCCCCAACATCGTCGTGGGCGGCAACACCACCGGCTCTTCTCCCAGCACTTGGCGCGCCGCGTTGACGCCCGCCACCCATCCGCTCCCCACACTGCCCACGTACCCCTCGGCGCCGGTGATCTGTCCGGCGAAGAACAAGCCAGGCCGGGCGCGGAACTCCATGCTCGGGGCCAACAGGAGCGGCGCGTTGATGAACGTGTTCCGGTGCATCTGCCCGTAGCGCACAAACTCTGCTTGCTCCAGTCCGGGGATGAGGCGAAATACCCGTTCCTGCTCGCCGTAGCGGAGGTTGGTCTGGAACCCCACCATGTTATAGAGGGTGCCCGCCAGGTTATCCTGCCGCAACTGCACAACCGCATAGGGTCGCTGTCCAGTACGCGGATCGGTCAAGCCCACCGGGCGCAATGGGCCGTAGGCCAACGTATCCCGTCCCCGATCAACCATCACCTCGACCGCCAGACAACCCTCGAAGAAGCGATCCGGCTCTCGCTCGAAATCGCGCAACGGAATCCGTTCTGCCCCCGCCAACGCATCCACGAAACGATCGTACGCTTCTTTCGTCATCGGGCAATTGATGTAATCGGCGTCCCCTTTGCCATAACGAGAGGCCCGGAAAGCTATCGACATGTCGATGGAATCGACCGCCACGATGGGCGCGAGGGCGTCATAGAAGTAGAGATAATCCTCTCCCATCAGCTCGGCGATCTGCGCCGCCAGCGCATCGGACGTGAGCGGCCCGGTCGCGATGACGACCGGGCCGTCCGGGATGCTCGTAATCTCTTGCCGCACCAGCCGGATATGGGGGTGGGCGCCAATGCGCTGGGTGACCTCGGCGGCAAAGCGCTCCCGGTCGACCGCCAACGCGCCGCCCGCCGGCACCTGGGTCTCGTCGGCGCAGGCCAGGACCAGGGAATCCAGGGCGCGGAGTTCATGCTTCAGTAAACCCGAAGCCCGATCCGGCAAATCGGAACCGAGGCTGTTGGAGCAAACCAACTCAGCCAGCCGATCACTGACGTGAGCCGGCGTCATCTGGCCTGGCCGCATCTCGTACAGGACCACGTCCAGATCCCGCTCGGCGATCTGCCACGCCGCCTCGCTTCCCGCCAACCCACCTCCGACCACTTTCACAAGCATACGGCGCCTTCCCTTTCCTCTTCCACGCGTCCTCTCACTCAAGTCACTGAGGACACGTCGGCTCGTTCGGCAACGCATTCAGCAACGACATCGCCTTCGCTGGCCCAACGTTCGTATACCTCGGCTACCGCCGCAACAAAGGCCTTGAAAAGCGGGTGTGGGCGCGTGGGTCGGGACTTGAACTCGGGGTGGAACTGGCTCCCCAACATGAAGGGATGCTCGGCCAATTCGGCGATCTCGACCAGGCGGCCGTCGGGAGAAAGGCCGCTGAAAACCAACCCGGCCTCCTGCAACATCTCCCGGTAAGCGTTGTTGACCTCGAAGCGATGGCGATGACGTTCCTGTATCTTTGATTCGCCGTAGGCCCGAGCTGCCTTCGTGCCCGGCGTCAGGTGACAGGGATAGAGCCCCAAGCGCATCGTGCCACCCATGTCCACGATGGTTCGCTGTTCTGGCATGAGGTCGATCACGGGATAACGGGTGTGGGGGTCGAACTCGGTGCTGTTGGGCTCGTCGCTACCCAAGGCCTCGCGCGCCAATTCGATGATCAACACCTGCAAACCCAGGCACAAACCCAGATAGGGCGTCCCGTTCTCGCGCGCCCAACGGGCTGTATCGACCTTGCCCTCGATCCCCCGATCTCCGAATCCACCGGGGACGACGACACCGGCGACACCCTCCAGTTTCTCCCATCCCCGTCCACGCTCCAGGGCCTCGGAACTGACGTAACGCACATCGACGTCCCACCCTTGCACCTGGGCGGCGTGATACAGGGCCTCACGTACGCTGATGTAGGCGTCGTGAAGCTCGACGTACTTTCCAACGATGGCGATGGGCAACGCCGGTTTGGGTGACCGAATACGGGAGACCAATTCACGCCACTCGGCCAGATCCGGCCGCCCGACGTCCAGTTCCAGCCGGTCGACGACGAAGTCGCCCAGCCCGGCATCCTCCAAAAGCAGGGGAATTTCGTATAACAATGGCGTCGTCACCAACGGCACCACGGCCCGCCGCTTGACGTCGCAGAAGAGAGAAATCTTATCACACAAGGCATCGTCCACCTCGTAATCGGTCCGGGCGATGATGACGTCCGGCTGAATGCCGATGGAACGAAGTTCGCGCACACTGTGTTGCGTGGGCTTGGTCTTCAATTCGCCGGTCGCGCCGATGTGCGGCAAGAAGGTCACGTGGATATAGAGGGTGTTCCTGTGCCCCACGTCCCACCGCATCTGGCGCAACGCCTCCAGGAACGGCAAGCCTTCGATGTCACCTACGGTGCCGCCGACCTCGACCAACACGACGTCGGCATGGCTCTGTTCTCCTACCAGCATGATGCGGCGCTTGATCTCATTAGTGATGTGCGGGATCACCTGGATCGTCCCACCCAAGAAATCCCCTCGACGCTCCCGGGCGATAATCTCAGCGTAGACCTGACCGGTCGTCACATTGCTGGCCTGGCTCAAATTCTCGTCGATGAAACGCTCGTAATGGCCCAGGTCCAGATCGGTTTCGGCCCCATCATCGGTGACGAAAACCTCGCCGTGTTGATAAGGCGACATCGTTCCCGGATCGACGTTGATGTATGGGTCCAATTTCTGGATCGAAACCCGCACACCCCGTGCCTTGAGGATCCGGCCAACAGAAGCCGCGGTCACACCTTTTCCTACACTACTGACCACTCCACCGGTGCAAAAAATGTACTTACACATATCACCTCTTATCTTTCCACACGCCCCCTGAAGGCTTCTAAAACAAATTATCTATTAAAAGTAGTGAGGAGGGTCGCTTGAAGCGACCCTCCTCATAAAAAGTGCTATCCTCAATTCCATACCAGACCCAAACACAAAGTCAATGCCTTTCAGCTGGTCAGGCGATAAGAATCTACAACAAGGCGGTCAAATCCTCGGCCGCTCGTCGCATATCCAGGAAGATGAGTCCAAGCTTGGCGTCTTCGCGGGCCAAAGTCGTCAGAACAGCTTCCTCCCCCACCGACGTCAAGAGCACGTAACCCCCTTTGCCCTTGACGTAGACCTGGCTCAATACACCGCGCCCCAACTCACCAGCGATCCGCTCACCCAAAGAAATCATTGCCGCCGACATCGCAGAGACGCGATCTTCCTCCACGTTTGAGGGAAGCGCGGATGCAATAATCAATCCGTCGACACTGACCACGGCCGAGGCCTCAATATCAGTCGAACTGGTCTGCAAGTCTCGCAACCGTTCTACGATGAGTTCTCCGCGTGATTTTGCCATCCACCCTCCTTGTCGTTATAGATATAGTGTCTCGCGCTCGCCTCGCCCATCACCTACCGGAAAAGGCGGCCCGAAGCGCTCACTTTTTAGATTTCCAAGTGATTCTACAATAGCCCAACTATATCATAAGACCATGAACGTGTCAAATAAAACGACGTCGAGGATGGAAAAACAAATGCAAAACCCCAAAGGCTCAGTTTTTCAGGGAGGTCGTTCGCTAAAACCCAAGTTCGAACCAGTTGGTGCCGGTGATGATTGAGCAAGCCAGGATCACGAAGAGGATCGACAGGATAATCCCGCATCCGCAGCCAGTGCAAGACAATCCCTTGCCAAAACCGAAACGCTCTTGCAGCCAATCGAAGACCCAATTGAGCAACGCCAATTTCAAAATTCCTGATAGACAACCTGGTCTATTGTCCATGTTTAGATTTCCTCCTTAAAGCATAACCTGTGAATCACCCGTTTACAATAGGTTCCGATCAAGACGATCATCACACATCACCCACTTCCTAATACGAGGATCGAGGTACGAAGGTTGCACAGAATGCCAACTTGCTCGTTGGGAATGAAGCGGTATAATAGCCCTAGCCTGGCAGAAGCAGAGCCAAGAGGCGTTTCAAAAAAGTAGAATCGCCTGAATTCTGAGAAGATATTCGTGATGCTGGCAACTGCACATCGTCGTCTGCGGCAAGCGACTTAGGAGCGCCTTAGATGTATCAACAAGTGGTTGTTCTGCTCGATGGATCTAAATTAGCGGAGGACGTGCTTCCTTATGCGATAGCGCTGATTCGCGGGAAAGCGTGTCGAGTCTATTTGCTCTCGGTTGTTTCTCCTACGAAAAGTATCGTGTTGGACCTTTCATCTTCCATCGTTCAATCGGAGGAGGATCCCTCGGTAGAACAAAAGCACGTCGAATCCGATATGGTCACATATCTCCAAGCAGTGGCGGAGCAGGTACGAGCGCTCGTCAACGACGTGCAGATCAGCGTTCGTTTTGGTCGACCAGCGGAGGAGATACTCCGCTTTGTCGAAGAAGTTAAAGCAGACCTGGTGGTGATGTCTACCCATGGTCGTTCGGGGATCACACAGTGGGTTTTTGGCAGCATTGCCGACCGGGTGTTGCGCCGTGTCACGTGCCCGGTGCTCTTGGTTCGAGCCGGGTACACGCAACCTCATTCGAGATATCAGCGCATTCTCATCCCGTTGGACGGTTCCGAATTAGCGGAACAGGTATTGCCCTACACGAAAGCTTTAACACGCTCTTCCAAGTCAAGCAACGAGGATTTAGAGAGCACAACAATTTTTCTCGTCTCGGTTCTGACGACCGGATTAGGCGACCGCACAGTGGCCTTGTTGACGAGCTATCCGCCAGGGTTGCAACTGACCACCACGGCCCTCGATCAGGCCGAGGTCGAGCTCCTGACGTATCTACGCAGTGTAGCGGCGTTTTTCCGCCAGGAAGGGACGATGGCGCAAACAATGATACGTCGGGGTTCACCGGCTGATGAAATCCTGGACTATGCGGATGAGATCGAAGCAGACTTGATCAGTATGACGACCCACGGATTTTCTGGCGTTAGCCGCTGGGTTTATGGCAACGTGGCGGGCAAGGTATTGCAGGGAGCAAAATGCCCTCTGCTCCTGGTTCGCCCCCAATTTAAATAAGGAGGAACGTAGTATGAATATCGGTATCCCAAAGGAACGAAGGGATCTGGAACGTCGGGTAGGGCTGCCTCCCCGGGGAGTCGAGTTGCTGGTTCGAGCCGGTCACACCTGTTACATCGAGAAAGAAGCTGGTCTGGCCTCTGGATTCACCGACTATCACTATGAACGGGCGGGTGGGCGCATCGTCTACTCTGGCGAGGAGGTATATGGACGCTCCGACTTGATCGCCAAGGCGGTTCGTCCCACCGAGGATGAAGTAGCGTGGCTGCGTGAGGGGCAAATCATCGCCGGTTTCATGCACCTGGCAGCGGCGAGACGGCAGCGGGTCGAGACGATGCTGGAAAAGCGCATCACCGTCATCGCTTACGAGAGCATCGAGATGGCGGATGGCACGTTGCCCGTCCTGCGAACGATGAGCGAGGTCGCCGGACGGATGGCGCCCCAGTTAGCCTCGACCTTCTTGCAAAGCGATCACGGCGGGCGCGGCGTGCTGCTCAGCGGCGTGCCGGGGATTCCAGCGGCGCGGGTGGTCATCGTGGGCGGCGGCGTTCTGGGGATGAACGCCGCCCGCACCTTCCTCGGCTTGGGCGCCGACGTGTTCGTCCTGGATCGAGATTTGGATCGCTTGCGCGAGATCGATCAGATGTTCAATGGGTGTATCACGACCCTGGTCTCGTACCCCTTCAACATCGCTTACGTGGCCCGCTTCGCCGAGGTCTTGATCGGCGCGGTGTTGATACCTGGCTCTCGGGCACCTATCGTGGTCACCCGCAAGATGCTTCGCTCAATGAAGACCGGTGCAGTCATTTTGGACTTCAGCATCGACCAGGGTGGTTGCGTGGAGACGAGCCGCCCGACGACGATGCGCGACCCAACTTACATCGAGGAGGGCGTCGTTCACTTCTGCGTGCCCAACGTGCCCGGTTCGGTCCCCCGGACGGCGACGCACGCATTTAGCAACGCCGTGTGGCCATACCTGCGCCGCCTGGTCGAGATGGATGTGGATCAAGCCCTGGAGGAGATGCCGGCCCTGGCGCGAGGTGTGGTGGTCAGAGATGGAGAAATTGTCAACGAAGCTTTATCCGCCGCTTACTACGCTGGAACGGAGAGTGAATAATGAGTTGGATGAAAACTTACGAGAGTCGTGTGACGACGGCTGAGGAGGCTGTCGAGGTCATCAAGTCAGGCGACCGCATCTTTTTGACAGGCAATTGTAGCGTTCCCCAGAAACTGCTGGCCGCATTGGTCGACCGGGCCCAGGAATTGGAGAACGTCGAGGTCTGTCACGCGCTGACCATCGGCGCGAGCGATTACGTCGCGCCGGAGATGGAGGGGCACATCCGGGCCAACTCGCTGTTCATTGGGCCAAACGTGCGTAAAGCGGTTCAGGAGGGGCGGGCGGATTTCACGCCGGTGCTGCTTTCGGAGTTCACGTTGCTCTTCAAGCAAGGGGTGTTGCCCCTGGACGTGGCTTTTGTGAATCTTTCTCCGCCGGACGAGCACGGGTTCTGCTCCTACGGCGTCGAGACCGGTCTGACCAAGACGCCGGCCGAGTCGTCGAAAATCATCATCGCCGAGATCAACGAGCATATGCCCCGCTGTTTGGGAGATTCTTTCATTCACGTCAGCCGTCTGGACCACATCGTGCCGGTCGATTACCCACTGCTGGAACTGTCGATGTCGGCGGGTGGGCTTTCGGACGTTCATATCAAGATCGGCGAGTTTGCCGCCGATCTGATCCCCGATGGCGCGACGATGCAGATGGGCATTGGCGCGATTCCCGACGCGATACTGAATTTCCTCTCCGACAAGCGGGACCTGGGCATTCACACAGAGCTGTTTTCTGATAGCGTGATCGACATGGTGGAGGCAGGCGTCATCACCAACGCCCGCAAGACGCTGCATCCAGGCAAGATCACGGCTGGCTTTATGATCGGCACACACCGCATCTATGATTGGGCCCACGACAATCCACTCATCGAATTGCATCGCACCGAGTACGTCAACGACCCCTTCATCATCGCGCAGAACGAGCGCCAGGTCGCCATCAACTCGGCCATTGAGGTCGATCTAACGGGCCAGGTATGCGCCGACTCTATCGGCCCCAAGCTCTATAGCGGCGTGGGCGGTCAGCTCGACTTCATCTACGGCGCGTCCCGCTCGAAGGGCGGCGTGCCCATCATCGCGCTGCCGGCCACGGCCAAGGGTGGGGAGTTGAGCCGGATCACGCCGATGCTCAAGCAGGGCGCTGGCGTCGTGACGACGCGCTATCACGTCCACTACGTGGTCACCGAGTACGGCGTGGCGACGCTGTACGGCAAGACAATCCGCGAACGGGCGAAGGAACTGATCAACGTCGCAGCCCCGCAGTTCCGGGATGAGCTGACGAAAGCGGCGAAAGCACTCAACTATATCTAACGGGTGCGTTTCATTTCATTTGGGTGTGGTAACTGCTCAGGCCAGCCCCTTGCTGCGATGGAGAGCGGGGGCCCCCACCCATCCGCTGCAAACGGACGGTAGGCTGAGCAGTTACGACTGATGTTCAGTTGCCGGGCAATGCGCGATCTCGCAACAGGGCTGTTCTCCCGAATAAACTCTAATATGGCCGACCGGTTGACGTTGCGCATCAAGCTGACCGTAACGCTTCTCATCTATGGGATACGCCTTTCAATTCTAACACCAAAAAGCCCAGCACGTCACTTACTTTCTACCAGAACGCATTGGTGTTGGCGTAATCACAACCGGCCTCGGCGCGAGACGCGAAGGTCATTGTGACGCGCCTTTCCGGGGTTCTGGCGCCCGCTACACCGGGAGCGCACCATTTAAGTGATTGACTTATTATACCCTGTGTATATAATGATATCTCTGGACCGACGGTCGTCAACGCTGGGGACGTCATCGGTATACGAACATCTTAGAAAGGAATTTTCAATGAAAGCAACCCTTCTACTGACAGGCAGACCGGGCGTCGGTAAAACGACGGTCATCAAAGCGGTGGCTCAATCGCTGGGCGACCGGGCCGGCGGTTTCTACACCGAGGAGATCAGCGGCCCCGGAGGGCGCAAGGGTTTCCGCCTGGTCACCCTGGATGGACGTGACGCAATCATGGCCCACATCGACCTGCGAAGCAGCGAAAGACCACGCGTCAGTCGTTACGGCGTAGACGTGACTGCCATCGAGCGCGTGGGCGTCCGGGCGATCGAGCAGGCGATGAAGCACGAGAAAATCGTCGTCATAGACGAGATCGGCAAGATGGAGCTTTTCAGCGGCTCGTTCAAAAGCGTCGTGCTGCAAGCCATCGGCAGGCACGTGGTGATCGCGACGGTCATGGCCAAGCCCAATCCCTGGGTCGAGGGACTCACTCTTATGCCCAAGGTCACACTCTGGGAAGTGACCGCCCAGAATCGGGATCGAATGGTACAGCAGGTCATGGATTGGGTGAAGGGTCGGTAGATTGGTAGATTGGTAGATTGGTAGATTGGTAGATTGGTAGATTGGTAGATTGGTAAATCGGTAGTTGGTGGGGTTTTTCCGGGCCGATTGGACTGGTATAAATAAGTCCAATTGGCCCTTTACATTGGAGAAAAACGGGATAGAATAGGATTGGATCAAACCAATCGAGGGGCTGTCTGAAAAATCAAAATTCACACATGGTTCTCCACACTGAATTACCAAACACGCTCTGAAGAGGATGGCAAGTGATGAATCTCGAAATCGACACGCAAAGTAACATCCCGGCTTATCTACAGATCTGCCACCAATTGCGTGACCAAATCCTCCAGGGTGACATTCCCACCGGCACCCAACTCCCCCCGGAGCGAACGCTGGCCAGCGCCCTCGGCGTCTCTCGAAGCACCATCGTCAACGCCTATGGGGAATTGAAAGCGGAGGGGCTGGCGACCGGTTACGTCGGGCGCGGCACCATCGTCGAGACCCCACCCACCCACCTCGGCTCTCACCCCATCGCCTGGCCCGTCCATCTCAGCGCCCTAGGCCATCGCCTGACCCAATATCCTCACACCGCCGACCTGCCCGCGCTCCGGTTGAGCGGCCGTCCGGACGTCGTCTCTTTCGCCCTGGGGCTGCCCGACACCGACCTAATCCCGCCAGATCGGTTGGCCGTCGCCTGGCAGGCCATCGTCGAGCGCTTTGGCCCCACAGCCATCAATATGTGCCCGCCCCAGGGGTTGCCCGCCGTGCGCGAGGCCATCGCCCGGCGGATGGAGAGACGCGGCACCACTGTCGCCCCGGAGCACATCATCGTCGTCAACGGTTCCCAGCATGGGCTAGATCTCCTATTGCGACTACTGGTGGAACCGGGAGATACGATCTTGAGCGAGGTGCCGACCTATTTTGGCGCGCTGCGCTGCTTCCAGACCTGGGGAGCGCGTATCATCGGCGTGCCGGTCGACGAGCGGGGTATGGACGTCGCTCGGGTGGAATCCCTGCTGGCTCGCTACCATCCCAAGTTCATCTACACCGTGCCCACCTACCAGAATCCCACCGGCGCGACGATGAGCCTGGAACGACGCCAGCGTCTCCTGGCCCTGGCCCAACAATACCAAGTCCCCATCGTCGAAGACGACCCATTCAGCGATCTCTATTTCGACGATCCCCCGCCGCCGCCCATCAAGGCCCTTGATCGCCACGGGCACGTCCTGTACCTGAGCACGTTCTCCAAGAGCCTAGCGCCGGGCCTGCGCGTGGGATGGCTGGCAGCAGCGCGCCCCATCGTCCAGCACGCTGCGCTGCTCAACCAGATCACCGAATTGCAACCGAACACCATCGGCCAGCATCTGGTCGTCGAGTTTGCCCGGCGCGGCTGGTTGGAGGATCAAATTGTCCAGGCCCGCGCTGCCTATAAGGAAAGATGCGCCGCGATGGACGCCACGCTGAAACGCCGCCGGGCGCCTGGCCTACGCTGGACATCCCCGACGGGCGGGATGTTTCTCTGGCTCCATCTCCCTGAGGCCATCACCGCACGTGAGCTCCTGGAGGAAAGCGCACGACAGGGCGCCATCTTCTTGCCGGGGGATCTGATGCACCTATCCGATGGACACAGCAACACTTGCCGGCTCAATTTCAGCATACCTGATCCGCCCGCGATCGAACGGGGCATCACCGCTATGATGACAGCCCTGAAAAAACTGCTCGACCGGCCAGATGAAACCGGACGCACGCGCGCGATGACAGACACGATCGTTTAAGTCATAAGTCCTAAGTCATAAGTCCTAAGTCCTACGTTTACGGTAAGATCATGCAACGAGTGGGATCTTTTTTCTACAGGCATTCAAAAGACACGAATGGTGTATCATTTGTCTCCGTTAGCCGTTGACGGTTCTGGAAAACGCGGTAAAATAATAATTTACTAAGGAGGTTATAAAGAATGTATACAGAAACTGGCACCGATAAAGTCAAACGTGGGCTGGCTCAGATGCTCAAGGGCGGCGTCATCATGGACGTCGTCAGCGCCGAGCACGCCCGCATCGCCGAGGAGGCTGGCGCCTGCGCGGTGATGGCCCTGGAACGGGTTCCGGCCGACATCCGCGCCCAAGGAGGCGTGGCCCGTATGTCGGATCCCGATAAGATCGTCGAGATCCTCGAGGCGGTCTCCATCCCGGTGATGGCCAAATGCCGCATCGGGCATTTCGTGGAGGCACAGATCCTGGAGGAACTGGGCGTCGACTTCATCGACGAGAGTGAGGTTCTGACGCCGGCCGACGAGCAACATCACATCGACAAGCGACAATTCAACGTCCCCTTCGTCTGCGGGTGTCGCATGTTGGGCGAGGCCTTGCGTCGCATCGGCGAGGGCGCAGCGATGATCCGCACCAAGGGCGAGGCCGGCACCGGCGACGTCGTCGAGGCGGTGCGTCACGCCCGGGCTGTATTGGGCGAGATCCGCCGGCTGGAAACGATGGCGCCGGAGGAGATGATGGCCTACGCCAAGGAGATCGGCGCGCCTTACGACCTGGTGGTCGAGACAGCCCAACTGGGACGCCTACCGGTCGTCAACTTTGCCGCCGGTGGCGTCGCGACGCCGGCCGACGCCGCGCTGATGATGCAACTGGGCGTGGACGGCGTCTTCGTCGGGAGCGGCATCTTCAAGTCCGGCGATCCGACCGCCCGGGCCCACGCCATCGTCCAGGCGGTCACCCACTACGACAACGCCGAAATCCTGGCCGAAGTCAGCCGGGGGCTGGGCGAGCCGATGGTGGGCATCAACATTGGCGACATCCCGGAGACGGCCCGCCTGGCGACGCGGGGTTGGTAAATGAAAATTGGGGTTCTAGCCGCCCAGGGAGCCTTCATCGAGCACGAGAAAGCGCTGCAACGAATAGGCGCCGAGGTGATAGAAGTACGCCTGTCGGAACACCTCGAGGACCTGGACGGGCTCATCATTCCCGGCGGCGAATCGACCACCATCGGCAAGGTCGCCCGCCGCTGGGGTCTCATCGAACCCATCCAGGCCTTCGCCCAGACCGGTCGTCCCATCTGGGGAACATGCGCCGGTATGATCCTGATGGCCAAACAGGTGATGGACGGCGCACCCGAGCAGCCCACGCTGGACCTGATGGACATTGCCGTCCGTCGCAACGCCTTTGGTCGCCAGGTCGACAGTTTCGAAGCCGATCTGGACGTTCGGGTGTTGGGCGCCGAACCCTTTCACGCCGTATTCATCCGGGCGCCTCTCATCGAGCACGTCGGAGAGGACGTTGAGGCCCTGGCCCAATTGGAAGATGGCACCATCGTCGCCGCTCAACAGGGCCACCTGTTGACGACGTCCTTTCATCCTGAATTGACCGAGGACGACCGGTTTCACCGGTATTTTCTTGAACTTTCGGATTGAGGAGCTAATCATACGCGCATGAGTTATCACAATCACATTACAGACGACCTGGACGCCATCATGGACGTCCTGCCGGAGGACATTCGCACCGCCCTGAAAGACGTCGGACGGCGCAACGAACTCCTGGAAGCCATCTTGGACCTGGGCCGGGTGCCCACCGCTCGCTACACGGATCGCGAGATCGTGTTGCGAGAGACGGAGGTCACGCGGGACGAGATCCAATACGTCGTGGAGCGCGTTGGAGAATTCGACGACGATAACCGGGCTGGCATCGCCCGTACCCTGCACCGCATCGCCGCTATCCGCAATCGGCAGAGCGACGTCGTGGGCATCACCTGCCGGGTCGGCCGCGCCGTCTATGGCACCATCACCATCATCCAGGACATCATCGAAAGCGGCAAAAGCATTCTCTTGCTGGGCCGGCCGGGCGTCGGCAAGACGACGATGTTGCGGGAGGCGGCCCGGGTGCTGGCGGAAAAGAAGCGGGTCATCATCGTCGATACCTCCAACGAGATTGGCGGTGACGGTGACATCCCCCATCCCGCCATCGGCCGGGCCCGCCGGATGCAGGTGGAGATGCCCTCGCTCCAGCACGAGGTGATGATCGAGGCGGTGGAGAATCACAACCCGGAGGTGATCATCATCGACGAGATCGGGCGCCAGCTGGAGGCCGAGGCCGCGCGCACCATCGCCGAGCGAGGCGTCCAACTGATCGGCACCGCTCACGGTAATACGCTCGACAATCTGCTCCTCAATCCCACGCTATCCGATCTCATCGGCGGCATCGAGAGCGTAACCCTGTCTGACGAAGAGGCACGCCGACGCGGCACACAGAAGACGATCCTGGAGCGTCGCGCGCCACCCACCTTCGACGTCCTGATCGAAATCCAGGACCGGCAGAAACTCCTCATCCATCACAGCGTGGCAGAATCGGTGGACAGTATGTTGCGCGGCCGACCGCTGGACGCGGAACTGCGTTACCGGGATCCGGAAGGGAAAATCCACAAGGAACATACCGCGCCGGCCTCGCTATCAGAACGGGGAAAAAAAAGCACTGCCCCCCAACCAACCGCGACACCGCTCGTTCGGGAGATCCAGAAGAGCAAGGAACCGGTGCGCATCTTTCCCTATGGCATTGCTCGCAACCGGTTGGAAAAGGCGGCCGAGCGGATGCACACCCCCATCTATCTATCGAAAGATCTGGACAAGGCCGACATCTTGATCACCACCAAGCGCTTCTATCGCAAGCGCCCCCGCCTGATCGTGGAAGCAGAACGGCAAGGGATGCCCATCTACGTCCTGCGGGCCAACACCATCTCGCAGATGGAAGCCTGCATCCACGACCTGCTCGCCACTGACGACGCGCGAGACCCTCTGCTGCAGGGTCAACGGGAAGCGGAAGAAGCGATTCGACAGGTGTTAAATGGTATACCCTCGGTAACCCTCGCGCCCCAAAACGCTTACGTGCGCCGCCGGCAGCACGAAATGGCCCGCGAGGCGGATCTAGCGTCGTCGTCGCGGGGTAAAGAGCCGCATCGTCGGGTGAGCATCTACCGGGAGGAGTGAGCGCTTTGTTCATCACGTTCGAAGGGCCCGATGGGAGTGGAAAAACGACCCAGTTCCATCTACTGGTTACATGGCTACACAAAAAAGGATACCCGGTCATCTCGACCCGCGAACCGGGCGGCACCGACATCGGCGAACAAATTCGCGACGTCTTACATAACCCCCAGAACACCGCGATGGACGCCCGGACGGAGATCCTGCTCTATTCCGCCTCGCGGGCCCAGCACGTGGCCCAGCACATCCGGCCGGCGCTGGCCCAGGGCAAGATCGTCGTCAGCGATCGTTACGCCGACAGCACCCTGGCCTACCAGGGATATGGACGCCAGCTGGACCTGGAAACGCTTCGCCAGATCACGACCTTTGCTACCGGGGGGCTCGTTCCTGATCTCACGCTCTATCTCGACATCAGCGCCCAGAAGGGATTGTCCCGGCGGCGATTGGGCGGCGGGGAATGGAATCGACTGGATGCCGAAGCCCTGGAATTTCACCAGCGGGTGAGGGCCGGTTATCATGAGTTAGTGAAGCAAGAACCGGATCGGTGGGTCATCGTAGACGCCGCCCGTCCGATAGAGGGGATACAGGCCGAAATCAGGGCCACAGTGGGCGAAAAACTGGAGCAAATCAAAAAGACGCGCGACCTGTAGCCCGTGCATACCCCAGGTCACGCGTCTTATAACGATAGAATGTTCTTCATGATCCGACATCTCTGGATCACGAATGGCACGAATGGACAAATGGACAAATGACACGAATTCTACTGGAGGTTGTAAAAACATTCGTGAAATTCGACCATGCGTGTGATTCGTGATAGAAAGTCAGCCTTTTGACCACGAATGTCGAGTAGCAAAAGAATGTTCTAGAAGTCCATCCCGGCGTCGAAATCTCCCCCGCCCATCAGGTCGGGCATCGATTGTTCGATCGCCTCTGGGTCTTCGCCGGACTCCAGGCGGCCGACGACCTCGTCGAATTCCGGTCCCAGGTCTTCTCCGACCTCGCTGCTCATCTTGCGCATCCAACGCCCCAGGCTCTTGGGATCGTTTTCGTCGAAGTCGGGCATGTTGCTGGGATCCGCCAGATCATCCAGGCGGCTCTCTTCCGAACGGACGACCCGCACGCGGGAAACCAAACGGGTGAGATGAGCACTCCCACACCGGGGGCAGGCTTTTTCACCCGTTTCAGCGTCAGAAAAAGTGCGCCAGAAAAGCGACACGCGACGCTTGCAATCTTGACAACGATATTCATAAATGGGCACAGTATCCTCCTTATTGTCGGTATATTGGTGTATCGGTATATTGGTAAACCGGTATATTGGTAAACCGGTCTACCAGTCTACCAGTCTACCAATACACCATTTTACCAACTTACTGCGATCACGCAAGTAGGAGTATTATGAAAACTGTTTCACCGTATGACCGCAAACAACCGCCTCTCCTCGTCGTCATATCGGGGCAAGCGGGCGTCGGCAAGGATAGTTTGATCAAGCAGATGAAAGCCCGCAACTATCCCATCCACTTCATCGTCACAGCGACTGATCGTTCCGCACGTCCGGGGGAAGTCCACGGCGTGGACTATTTTTTCTTGACGACCGAAGCATTCCTGCGGATGGAGCGGGAGGGAGAGCTCCTGGAGCACGCTATCGTCTACGGACAGCATAAGGGCATCCCCAAACAGCAGGTTCGCGAGGCGATGGCCTCGGGCAAAGACGTTATCATGCGCATCGACGTACAGGGCGCGATGACCATCCGCCGCCTCGTCCCGCAAGCTGTGCTGATTTTCTTGATGGTCGAATCGGAGGAGGAACTGAGCCAGAGATTGCGCAGCCGGGGGGACGATTCGCCTGCACAGATCGAAAAGCGTCTCGCCGCCTCCCGGCAGGAACTGGCGCGCCTGTCTGAATTCGATTACGTCGTCTTCAACCGGGATAGCCAATTGGACCGCGCCGTGGACGACGTGATCGCCATCATCCGGGCGGAGCATTGCCGCGTCGAGCACCGTGTCGTCAATTTGTAAGCTGTAGCGGAAAGGTAAACTTTATGAGTCGAGTTATCGCAACCAGAAGCCCTGGCAAGATCCGTAATCAACACCGCCGCACCATCGCAGAAGCAGTGCGCCGTTTGAGTCAAAAGGCCCAGATCGATCAAGAGAGCAAAGACCTGGCGGCCTTGATCGTCTTCTGCTTGCAGGGCATGTCGGACACCGTCGACCAGACCATCGAGGCGTGGGAAAAACGGGACTACTGGCTCAAGGCCGAACGATTCCGCGAGGAATGGCGCTGGATCGACCCTGTGACCGATCAGCTAAGCACTATCATCCATCAAGGCCAGTGGGAAGAACTGCCCGCCGTGCTGGCCAGTATGATGCCCCATTTCTCCGACGTAAAAATTCGGAAGATGACGCGCAAATCCTCGCTTTGGCAGGGTGCCTTCGACAAGTTTATGGGCGCTTCCGAATCGTAATCAAAAGCCCCGCCAGTTCGACCGGCGGGGCTTAATTGATAGATCAGCTGTAACTGCTCAGGCCAGCCCCTTGCTGCGATGGAGAGTGGGGGCCCCCGCCCATTCGCTGCAAACGGACGGTAGGCTGAGCAGTTACGATCAGCTAGAATTACAGCCGCTCGTCCACACCGACGGGCAACATCACCAGGCCGCTGATGACCTTGGGATAGAAATCGGTGGATTTCTGCGGCATCTTTTCCCCCGCCGCCGTGCAGGCTCGCACCTGTTCCATCCGCGTCGGGTTCATCACCAGCAGGAACTGGGCCTCGCTCTCGTCGACCGTGTCGTAGCCCATCTGCGGATCACGCAGATATTCGATGTTCTCCTTGTTCTCGACCGCCTCCTTGCTGATGTCCAGCACCCGCTCGATGAACAACTCGTGCAACACCGTGACGTCCAGCAAGCGCCAGGCCACGTCGCGCTCGGGCAACAGCCGCTCTAGCACGCCGGGGTCTTGCAACGTGAGCACCGCGTAGCGCTCGTCGTAGAAGCCGAAGCGCGGGTGGCCCACCTGGGCCTCGGCAAGCATCGCCTCCATCGCCGCCCGATCCGCCACCGGCGTCACCTCGAAATACGCCCCGGCTGCTTCCAGGGCCTCCTGGCCGCTCATCTTGCCGTAAGAGTGGATGAGCCGGTGCGTCGGCAGAATGACCAGTCCCGGATCCGCCATGCTGACCATCGTCACCATGCGGTAATTGAAACCGGCGTTGGGCGGCGCGTCCGGGTGCTTCTCGCGCATCTCGTCCCGGTAGTTGAGGGCCGTCTCGTACCGGTGGTGTCCGTCGGCGATGATCAGGTTCTCCCGGGGAGCCATCTCCTCGAGCACCGCCTGGATCACCTGGGGATCGGTCACCGGCCAGAACTTCTGCACCACGTCGCTCTCGAACATCTCACGCAGTTCGAAACCCGCTTTCCCCTGGATAGCCATCCCCAGCAGCTCGTTGATCCGGTCGCCGGGGTAGAGCATAAAGATATGGCCAAAGTTGGCCTGGGCCGCCCGCATCAGGTTGAGCCTGTCGACCTTGGGGCCGGAGAGCGTCCGTTCGTGGGGCAAGACCACGCCCTCGTCGAAGCGGCTCAACTCGAAGGCCGCGACCAGCCCGTGGCGCGTCTTTTGGGTGCCATCGGGCATGGTAAACGACTGGTGGAGCACGTAGAGCGCAGGCCTTTCCTCCCGCATTAGCACGCCCTCCTGGAGCCAAGCCTGGTAGTAATCGCGCGCCCGGGTGTAGACGTTGTTCTGTTCGTCGTCGCCGGCCTGTTCCCGGCCCTTGATGATCCGCACCACGTTATACGGACTCAGATCATAGTACTTATCCTGCAAACCGTGCCGCACCCGGTCGTAGGGCTGGCTGATGACGGTAGACAGGTCGTCAATCTTTTCGGGGTTGTAACGTACGCCCCTGAAAGGTCGAATCGTCGCCATACTAATCTCCTGCGTACTCTATCGCGATCTGCGCCACCTCTTCGCCCACGCGCGCCGTGGCCTCAGACGTCCCCGCGCCCATGTGAGGCGAGCAGATGACCTGGGGCAGATCCATAAAGCGTTTGCCGCGCTCCTCTTTTTCGTCCTCGAAGACGTCCAACCCCGCCCCGGCGACTTTGCCCTGCTTGACCGCCTCGTAGAGCGCCACCTCGTCCAGCGTGCCGCCGCGCCCGCAATTGACGATGTAAACGCCGTCCTTCATCTTCGCGATGGCCTCGGCGTCGATCAGGTAGTGCGTGTCTGGGGTGTGTGGCACGTGGAGCGAGACGTAGTCGGAGCGGGCCAGCAGGTCATCCAGCGAGACCTGTTCGGCGAAATCAACGTCGACCGACGAACGTCGATAAAAGAGTACGTCCATCCCCAGCGCGTGAGCCTTCTCACCCACCAGGCTGCCGATGCGCCCGAAACCGATCAGGCCCAGCGTCTTGCCCGCCAGTTCCGTGCCCTTCATCTGCTTCTTCTCCCACTTGCCCTCCTGCATCGAGAGCGCCGCCTGCACGATGGGACGCGCCAACGCCAGAAGATAGCCAATAGTCAGCTCCGCCACCGAATTGGATGAAGCGGCCGGCGTATTGCGCACGTCGATGCCCTTCGCTTCGGCGTACGCCACGTCGATGCTGTCCAGGCCCACGCCGCCTCGGATGATGACTTTCAGATTGTTCGCCTTGTCGATCAAGGGCTCCCGCACCTTGGTCCGGCTGCGGACGACCATCCCGTCGTAATCGGCGATGATCTCTCCTAATTCCTCCAACGTGATATCGTCCCGTACGTCGACCTCAATCCCCGCCTCCTGCATCGCTGCAATGGCCTCGGGATCAGTTGGATCACAAACAATCACCTTCATCGTCAAACCTCCTATAGTTGGTATATTGGTATATTGGTATATTGGTATACTGGTAGATCGGTAAGTTGTCGACCGGTCTACCAGTATACCGGTCTACCAGTATACCAGTCTACCAGTATACCAGTCTACCAGTCTACCGTTAGAGTCCCAGGATGTCCTCGATTTGCCCCGTGAGCCACTTCAGATCGTCCAGGGTCAAATCGCCCATGTGCGCGATGCGGAAGCACTTTTCTTTGAGATCGCCGTAACCATTGGAGATCATCGCGCCGCGCTTGCCCAATTCCTTGTTCAGGTCGGCGACGCTGATGTCACGCGTGTTCTCGACGTTGGTCACGGTATTCGACAGATAGTTCTCGTCTGAATAGAGGGCGAAGTGACGGCGCGCCCAATCCTGGACGTAAGCGGCCATCTCCTTGTGCCGTTCCCAGTGACGTTCCAGGCCTTCCGCCAGGATGTCGTCCATCTGCGCGTTGAGCGCCTGGATCAGGCTGATGGCCGGCGTCGCCGGCGTCTGATGCTTTTCGTACCTCTTATCCATCTGGGCGTAGGAGAAGTAATACCCGTGGTTGGGCACCTGCTGACTGCGCTCACGCGCCCGATCGCTCACCGCGCAGACGGTCAAACCCGCCGGCAGAGCAAAACATTTCTGCACACCGGCCAGGCAGACGTCCAGGCCCCAGGTGTCGAACTCGATCTTCTCGCCGGCCATACAACTGACGGCGTCGACCAGGATCAGGACGTCAGGGTACTTTGCATGCACCAGGGCAGCGATGTCCGCCACCGGATTGAGCAAGCCGGTCGAGGTCTCATTCATCACCAAAGTGATGGCGTCGTAATCGTCCTGTGATAACGCCTCGTCCACCAATTCCGGGGTAATGGCTTGCCCCATCGGCACCTCGATCTTGTGACACGGCACGCCATTGGCGGCCGTAATCTGATGCCATCGCTTGGAGAACGCGCCGCAGGCCGTGTTCAGCACCTTCTTGGTCGAAGCCTGACGGACCGAGCCTTCCATCACGCCGGTCGAGGACGAGGCGTAGAGATAGACCCGTTGTTCCGTGTAGAGCATTTTCTGCAACTTGGGGGTCACATCGGCCTGAAGATCGGCGTACTCTTGGGATCGATGGCCGATCATCGGCTCAGCTTGGGCCTGCAGGATTTTCTCCCGCACGTGGGTCGGCCCTGGGATAAACAACTTCTTGTACATAGATCAACCTCCTGTTTTGCTATAGTTCAACCGGAACCGAATCAAATAAGGGTTTCTGAATCGGAAACCCCATCAACCAATCTGTAAAAAGCGTGATTCAGAGAGCAATGATGAGTAACCGACGGTCATTGGCGACAAACCAAAAAGTCACATTGAGGAATATCCCTAACCCGGTGCGATCTAAGCCTCCATTGCAAAAGCAAATATGCAAGAGCAAACGCGAAGCGCCGATCTGCCGGGCTAGGGACAACAAAAAGGGACACACAAACACGACGAGCTGTGTGTCCCCTGTCTGCTAACCTGAGAGATTCCTCCCGATCTATGCCGGGCCTTGCCCCTTCGGCGCCCACGGATACATGCTTCCGGAGGTCTTTCCAGAGGAGCCACCAGAATGTGGAGTCCTTCGACCTGAGAGTTTCGCCAACACGACCAGCTTATCATACTGGCTTGCCCCTTCGGTGCCCGCCTCTAAAACAACCGGCGTTCTCTCCCCCACACGCTATGGCCAAATGTTTAACTGAGCGCATTTTACATCACGCCATCACAATTGTCAAACGCCGCCTTGACACCGGGCAGTAGACGTGTACAATGTCTCTGTTCTCAATTCTCAGTTCTCAATTCTCAGTTCTCAATTCTCAGTTCTCAATTCTCTGTTCTCAATTCTCAGTTCTCAATTCTCAGTTCTCAGTTCTCAGTTCTCAGTTCTCAGTTCTCAGTTCTCAATTCTCAGTTCTCAGTTCTCAGTCTCATCTTCACCTGGAGGCCCTGATGTCACAAGACGATTTTTTATTCCGAGGAAACTTAGAGACCTTAGATCCGGCCGTTGCACACCTAATCAATCTGGAGAAAGAACGCCAGGCCCGCAAGTTGATCATGATCCCCTCCGAAAGCAGTTCACCCCACGCAGTGAGAGAGGCGCTTGGATCGGCGCTGATGAACATCTACGCCGAGGGCTATCCCAACCCAGAGACCCACTGGCTAACCGAAGCGGAAATCCTGGATTATGAACATCACCTGGCGCTCTACCGGCGTTACGGCGACCAACGCTATTACCGGGGCGTCGAATATGCCGACGTCATCGAATCGCTGGCCCGCCGCCGGTGCGCCGAGGCTTTCGCCACCGACGAGGTCTCGGCCGATCAAATTTACGTCAACGTGCAAGCGCTCTCCGGCGCGCCAGCCAACGTCGCCGTACAACAGGCTCTGCTCAAACCAGGCGATACCATCCTCAGTATGGCGCTCCACCACGGCGGACACCTGACACACGGCAGCCCGGTCAACCTGTCGGGCCAACTATACAACGTCGTCTCCTACCACGTCAACGAGAAGACCGAATTGCTCGATTACGACGAAATTGAAGAGCTAGCGTTAGAACACCGGCCCAAATTGATCATCGCTGGCTATACCTCTTACCCTCGCCTGCCCAACTGGCAAAAGTTCCGCCAGATCGCCGACCAGGTCGGCGCTTGTCTCCTGGCCGACATCGCCCACGTCGCCGGAATGGTCATCGCCGGCGCTTTCCCCACCCCGCTGGGCTACGCCGACGTCATCACGTTCACCACCCACAAGACGTTGTGTGGCCCGCGGGGTGCATGCATTCTGACCACCAAACCACTGCTGGCAAATAAGATTGACCGCGCCGTCTTCCCCGGTCTCCAGGGCGGCCCTCACGTGAATAAATTCGCGGCCATAGCGACCGCCTTCGAACTGGCGCGAACCGAACAGTTCCGACAACTCCAACACCAGACGGTCGCCAACGCCATCGCGCTGGCCCGCGCCCTGACCCAACGCGGACTGTGCGTGCCGTGCGGCGGCACCGATACCCACATGCTATTGCTCGATTGCAAGACGATCCGAGGACATGATGACACGCCGTTAATGGGCGGCGTCACGGCGGCGATCCTGGATCTTGTGGGCATCGTGGTCAACAAGAACACCATCCCAGGCGACAAGACCGCCGCGTATCCCAGCGGCATCCGCCTGGGCACCCCGTGGGTCACCCAACGGGGCCTGCGCGAACCGGAGATGGACCAAATCGCCGACGTCATCACGCGGGCGATGCAGGCGATCACGCCTTTCACCTATCAGAGCGTGCGCGGCGCCATCTACCGGGGCAAGATCGACTTTGACGTCTTGCAGACGTTGCGCGAAGAGGTCGCTGATCTGGCCCAACAGGCGGGCATCGACTTCGAATTACCCTGCAGCGGCTATCCCCACCACTGTCTGGCAGTGGAAATGCGAGAGCGAGAGGGAACGCACACCCTGATCGAGGTTGAGAGCAATCTGGCCGCCTCTTTCGTCGAGCAGGTCACGCCCATCGACATCGACGACTTGGAACAGGGAAGCTGGCAAGCGGCGACGTTGCTGGAACCGGATGGGCGCGTGATGAGCCGCTGTTTGCTCCACCGCCCCGGTTTCCGTTACAACCGCTATCACATCGTCGTACCCACCAAGCACGCCCGCCGCATCATCGCCTGGTTGCGCGACCTCTCCGATGGTTACGTATGCTTCGACCCGGTCGATCCGTGGGCCAAGTTACCTGGCCCGGTCGTCGTGCGAGAATTGGGCTCATTCGACGAGCAGACGCCAGAACTGGAGGCTATGGAAGAACCCTTCACCCCACCCATCTCCCACAAGCCCTACTTCATCGGTCTGAACGCTGTGGAGTACGACGAACCGGCGGGCGATCCCCTTCCTACATTCGAATGGCGCCCACCGGAGGAGCGCGCACCGGCGGAACAGGCATCGGCGGAGCAGACGCCACGTCGCACGCCGCTCTACGATTGGCACGTCAAGCACGGCGCAAAGATAGCCCCTTTCGCCGGGTGGGAAATGCCCCTGTGGTACACGTCCATTGGCGACGAACACCGGGCCGTGCGTGGCGCCGCCGGTCTCTTCGACGTCTCGCACATGGGCATCCTGGAAGTCAGTGGGCCGCACGCCTCCTACTTCCTCAACCTGGTCGCTTCCAACGACGTCGACGCCCTACGCCCTGGCGAGTCGCAGTACGCCTATCTTATGGCGACAGATGGTCGCGTCATCGACGATCTGATGATCTACCAACTCAGCCCGGCTCGCTACCTGCTCGTCGTCAACGCCGCCAACACCGATAAGGATTGGGCCTGGCTTCAGGCGGTGAACCGAGGAGAGGTCCGGATCGACGAACAGCGCCCCTGGGCACGACCCAGCTTCCGGGCTGACCTCAAGGATCTCCACGACCCGGCCGCAAGTTACGCCTGGCTCGCTGACCTCGCCCTCCAGGGACCCCGTTCCCGCGACATTCTCTTGGCCCTACTCAATGATTCGCGCGCCCGTAAAGCCGCCGTCGAAATCCAGGGCCGTCTTTCGACCCTCAAGCGGACCGAGGTGATGGAAGCCCAGATTCCCTCCAATCGTGTCCCCGGCGGTGTCTTCGATCTCATCATCGCCCGCACCGGTTACACGGGCGAGCGCATGGCTTACGAGATCTTCGTGCACCCCGACGCGATGCAGATGTTGTGGGAGCGGTTGATAGAAGTCGGCGCGCCCTATGGCCTGCGCCCCATTGGGCTGGGCGCACGTGACAGTCTGCGCATCGAGGCCGGGCTGCCGCTGTACGGCCACGAGCTGGCCGGCCCGCTGGATCTACGGCCCGACGACGCCGGATTCGCCGGTTACGTCAAATTACACAAGTCCTTCTTCGTCGGCCGGCAGCCCTACATCGAACACGCCCAACAACGCCACATGCTCGTCGTCCGCTTCCGCATCAAGGAAAAGGGGGTACGAGTTCCCAAGCAACAGGACGTGATTATCGACAGTCGTGGGCGCGTGATCGGCCAGGTGACCTCCTGCGCGATGGATACCGAGGGCTATCTGGTCGGCCAGGCCTACGTCAACCAACGACACGCCAAGCCCGGCACAGAAATCAACGTCGTCCCCCACCCCACCCGCGAGGACTGGGATAAGCCCTACACTGAATTGGAGATGGGAGATCGGTTGGTCATGCACACCGAGGCACAAGTGATCCGCCGGTTTATGAAGCGATAACAGCGAGTCAGCGAGTCAGCGAGTCAGCGAATCGGCGAGTCGGCGAGTCAGCGAATCGGCGAGTCGACGCTACCCGCTCCGCTACCAGCTACCAGCTACCTGCTACCTGCTACCTGCTATTTACCAGAAAGGAAAGGCGTATGAACCCGATTCAAAACCGTATCGACCAGATGAACCAGAAGGTACACCAGACCCGCGAGGCTGGACTATATTTCTATCTCCAGCCCCTCCAGGAACTGGACGGCGCATGGGTCACGACCGAGAGGGGCCGGATATTGAACTTCGCATCTTACAGCTATCTCGATCTTTTGGGACATGCCAAGATTGACGCGGCAGCCCAGGCAGCCATCGACCGCTACGGATCGGGCACCCACGGCGTCCGCATCCTGGCCGGCACCCTTCCGCTGCACAACGAGCTCGAGCAGACTATCGCGCGCTTCAAAAAGACCGAAGCCGCCATCGTCTACTCCAGCGGATACGTCACCAACCTGACGACCGTAGCCGCCCTGGTGGGTCGCAACGACGTGGTCATCTGCGATAAGTTCAATCACGCCAGCATCGTGGATGGATGTCTGCTCAGTCAAGCGAAATTCCTGCGCTTTCCCCACAACGACATGGACGGGCTAGAGCGCAGGCTCCAACAGGTCGATCCTGAGGCCGGAAAATTGGTCGTCGTGGACGCGATCTTCAGCATGGATGGCGACGTGATCGACCTGCCCGAGGTCAGCCGACTGTGCCGCGCGTATGGCGCGCTGCTCATGGTGGACGAAGCACACAGCGTGGGCGTATTGGGAAAGACGGGACACGGCATTGAGGAACACTTTGGAATCAAAGACGCCATCGACGTCAAGATGGGCACGCTGTCCAAAACCATTCCCAGCGTCGGCGGATACATCGCCGGGGATCAAGCGCTCATCACCTATCTCAAGCACGTCGCCCGAGCCTTCGTGTTTTCGGCCGCACTCCCGCCGGCCCAAGCCGCCGCGGCCAAGGTCTCCTTCGAGGTGATCGAGGAGGAGCCGGAGCGCGTGCGGATGCTGCAAAGAAACGTCGATCTGTTCCTCAACGGACTCAAGGCGCGGGGATTCGACACCCTCTACAGCGAGACGCCCATCGTGCCCATCATCTGCGGCGAGGACGAGAAAGCCTACCGGATGGCTAAATTGTGCCACGAGGAAAATATGTTCGTTCTGCCGGTCGTCTCGCCCGCCGTCCCGGCGGGGTTGGCCCGCCTGCGGGCCAACGTCACCGCCGCTCACTCGGAACAGGACATCGCCTACGCCCTGGACGTCTTCGAGAAGGCAGGGCAAGCGGTGGGCGTGCTCCAATGACCTCAAGCGCAACCGTCATCCTCAAGCGCAGCCGCGCCAAGCCGGTGCTGCAACGCCACCCGTGGATCTTTTCGGGCGCTATCGCCCGCGTCGAGGGAGATCCGACTGACGGAGACGTCGTCGATGTGCTGGACGCCGGCCGGAATTGGCTGGCCCGGGGGTATCTCAACCGTCACTCGCAGATCCAGGTCCGACTGCTGACGTGGGAGCAAACAGAGCCGGTGGATCGCGCTTTCTGGCAACGACGGCTCGGGCGCGCCATCCGCGCCCGCCGCTCTCTCGCCAACGCGCCCGCCACCGACGCCTATCGCCTGGTCCACGCCGAATCCGATTATCTGCCCGGCCTCGTCGTCGACCGGTACGGCGAATGGCTGCTCGTCCAATTTCTCACGTTGGGTATCGCCCGGTGGAAGCGCGAACTGGTCGATCTCCTCGCCGAACGGGTGGACGGCGTGCGAGGGATCTACGAGCGATCTGACGTCGATGTACGGGCCAAGGAGGGGCTTGATTCGCAAATCGGTCTCCTATGGGGAGAGGAACCGCCCGAATTGTTGAGAATTATCGAGGATGGTCATCGCTTCTTGATCGACGTCCGGCAGGGTCACAAGACCGGCTTCTACCTGGATCAACGGGATAATCGCGCCCGGGCGTCTTTCTACTGCGAGGGGGCTGACGTACTCGACGCCTTCGCCTACACCGGGGGTTTTGGTGTCTACGCGGCCCGGGGCGGCGCACGCCACGTGACGCTGGTCGAGAGTTCAGCGGAAGCGCTGAACCTCGCCCGCCAGAACTTCGCGCTCAACGACGTCCCCGAGGACATCACCGAACGGGTGGAAGGCGACGTCTTCAGCGTCCTGCGTGGCTACCGGTCCGAGGGGCGCCGCTTCGACGTCATCGTCCTCGATCCGCCCAAGTTCGCCCACAGCCGCCGCGAGGTCCAGCAGGCGACCCGGGCCTACAAGGACGTCAACCTGCTGGCCTTCCAACTGCTGCGCCCCGGCGGCGTGCTGTTCACGACGTCCTGCTCCGGGGCGATCTCGGCCGATCTCTTCCAGAAAATCGTCTTTGGCGCGGCCTTGGACGCCGGAAGAGATGCGCAAATCATTGGTTACCTGTCCCAGGGGGCCGACCATCCCGTCGCGCTCACCTTCCCGGAAGGGGCCTACCTCAAGGGTTTGATCTGCCAGACGTCACATACGGTCTGAGTTCTTTCATACCACCCGGGGCACGCGGGCCAGGATCTCCGAGACGACCTCGTAATTGATCGTGCCCAGCCAGCCGGCTACTTCCTCAGCCGTGATCTGGTCGTTGCCCTGGCGACCGATCAACACCACTGAGTCGCCCACCCGCACGTTGGGGATGTGACTGACGTTGATCATCGTCTGGTCCATGCATACCCGTCCCACGATTGGCGCGCGCTGGCCGCGAACCAGCACCGACTCCCACTGAGTCGGCCCGCGGCGAAACCCATCGGCGTACCCCACCGGGATAACGGCGATGGTCTCCTCCTGTTCCGTCTGGTACGTGTTGCCATAACTGACGTAGCTCCCCACCGGTAACGTCTTGACCTGGGCGATGGTGGTCTTCCAGGTCATCGCCGGTCGAAAGCCCGGGGGCAGAGAAACGTGGGGCGAGGGTTGGAGGCCATACATCGCCAGTCCCAGGCGGACCATGTTGAAACGAGAATCGGGAAGCCGCAGTAGGGCGGCGGAGTTGGCGCAATGGATCACGCGAAAGGTCACGTCGATCTCTTCCAGAGCGTCCAAGACCGATTGGAATTGGGCCAACTGCCGGCGAGTGTAAGATAGACTCTCGTCGTCGGCCGTGGAGAAGTGGGTGAAAATCCCCTCCAGTTCCAAGCCGGACAAATTCCAAATCTTCTCGATGAAGGGCAGGACCTGTGCGGGCAAAAGTCCCAGACGGCCCATGCCGGTATCGACTTTGACGTGAACCCGCGCCGTGCGCCGGCACGCCTTCGCGACCCGGTCGAGGGTCTGCGCGATATCGACGTCGTAAAGCGTGAGGATGACGTCGCGCAAAATCGCCTCGCGCACCAGCCACGCCGGTGTGTATCCCAGGACCAGAATCGGCGACTTGACCCCAGCATCTCGGAGCTTGATCGCCTCGTTGAGCGAGGCCACGCCGCAATAGGAGACGCCGTTGTTCAGCGCCGTCCGGGCCACGGTGAGTGCGCCATGCCCGTAGGCATCCGCCTTGAGCACCGCCAGGATGTCGATCGCTGGGCCGACGATCTCCTTCACCTGCCGGACGTTGTAGGCGATGGCCTCCAGGTCGACCTCGACCCACGTGGGGCGCGCCGGGCGGGTCGTACGCACGATGAGGCCATCCTCACGCTGTACCAATCGATCGGCGTATGACATATCGGCCAGGAGCCCCTCCACCACCTGTTCCATACCGGCTTCCACGTCCCCCTTCACCAACACGACGTCGCCCGGTTCCAACACTGATCTCAAGTAGCGCACCACATCTCGCGCCGTGTACGTGACCTGAATGCACTCTCGCGCCAGTCCCGCTTCCTCGGCCGCCTCGGCGATCCAGACCGCCCGCTTGCCCTTGACCACCAGGCCATCCACAAAAGCAGCCGCCGCTTGCCCCAGCCGCCGGTGCCCCTCCAC
>DSAR01000485.1 GCA_011046405.1 Chloroflexota bacterium
ACATCTATCCGACCTTCACCGGTCATCCGGGAATCCATCGGTTGGTCCAACGCGCTTGTCACTTGTGTTGGAACACAAGCGCTGGCAAGGGGCATGCACGCCAAAAAGAAGACAAAGTACAACCATGCTTTTCCCATTCTCATTTTGCCCTTACCTCCTAGCCGCGCCCAGAATGACGAGCTACCGCTTGCTGATAAACCTGGTGCGTTTTGCGCGCCACGCTCTGCCACGAGAGATCGCCTTCGGCCCTATCCAGAGCCTTGCGCCCCATTTCTGCCCGTAGAGCATCGTTTTGCAACAAATTGATGATCGCTTGGGCCAAGCTTTTAGCATCACGGGGCGGGACTAAAAAGCCGGTCTCGCCGTGCTGAAGCACCTCCGGGATACCTCCCACCGTCGTCGCTACGACCGGTTTACCAAAAGCGTAAGCAATCGCTAAAACAGCGCTTTGAGATGCCTCAACATAGGGCAGTGCAACAACGGATGCCTCTTCAAAAAGGCGAGAGACCATCTTATCGGGGATGTAGTAATTATGAACGATGAAGTGCTCTTTATGGACCATCATCTGTTCGTACTTATCAAAAGATTCCCCTTGACCGGCGATGACGATGCGGGCGTTCGGCACCTGTTGGGTAATCAAAGGCTCAGCTTCGATCAAATACTGAAGTCCTTTATAATCCCAAATTCGCCCAAAGAACAAAATTGTAGGGCTTTGATCGATAGGCGGATCGCTCCGCCAAGCCCTAAGCAAGCTATACGCCCCAATCGGGATCACGTGAATCTTAGACGCAGGTGCACCACAACCCTCTATCATCTGACGTTTGATTTCCTCGGCGTGCACGATGATTCTGGCGGCGCCGCGCCACTGTCGATTCTGAAAAAAGGTGAAGGATTCTTTGTCCCCGGGATGCACACTGGCGTCGTGAATCGTCGTCACACGCGGGATGTCGGGGAAGAGCGGCAACGCCAAATTCAGCCAGGGATGCCATCCCAACTGATGCACGACATCGGGGCGTAATTGACGCAGCGTCTTAAAGAGAGATGCTATCATCAACATGTTGCGGGGATCGCGCAATCTTGACGTATGCAAGCTATGAAAGTTTACCCCTGGCTTGATCAAGCCCGTGTATATCTCAGGTGTGGTATACGGGAAGAAGAGACTGACCTCGCACACCTCGGATAGAGCATTGGATAGTTGAACCGCGTAGGCGAAAAAATTAAAATCAACGATCACAACGTGGAGGGACGAAGCTTGAATGTCTTGGGATGCTTCCATATCTCAGCTCTCTATCCCGGCAGATTCCACGACCGGCTCAGAATCAATGACCTTTTTGCCCACGCGTTGCCGCCAGACCTGCGAGAATAAAGCCCAATCCTCTTGAGAAAAACCGCGCAGTAAGAGGACTAAGCCGACGTACACCAACGCCGCCAATAGGACTAAGACAAACAAATTGACGCGCGTGACCAAAACCGATACAAAGGCCCCCATCAGCGCGGAAGCCAAAGCAAACCGTCCACCGAGTTTGAGGAACGGCAGTTGCATCCCGTTTCGCTGGATATAATAGATGTGTAGAAGCGTGTAAACCGTGTAACCCGTCATCAATGCCATACCCGCACCTACCGCGCCCCACATAGGAATCAGCAGAAACGAAGCGACTATTCGGATGACTCCGCTGATGATCTGCACGCGCAGGGCCAGATGCTGTTCATCGCGGGCGAGTAGGGCGCGCCAAAGCACATTGTTGATGAAGGCTAAGATCGTGTGCCACGCAATGAGACGGAACACCATCACCGATCTCTCAAAACCGGGACCATAAAACAAATTCACCACCGGCTCGGCGACGACAAATCCACCTACCGCCAGGGGAAACGCCAACGCCAAGAGATATTTAAGCGATTTGAGCTGGATATGGTGGGATTGACGCGAGGATTTCTGGTAAGTATGGGTCAAGATCGGGAAGACGACTTGCATGTAACTGGTCGGGATGACATACCAGATAGTGATCAACTTGAAAGCTGCGCTGTAAATTCCGACTTCGGCCTCCCCCTTAATCCAAGAGAGGATCAGGAGCTCCGCTTGGGTAAAAATGCTGCCGCCGATTGCTAACACGACAAAGGCCCGGAGATCATAAGCCATCCGTTTTAGGAAGGTCATATCAAATTCCCACCGGGGTTTATTTATGTATTTGATGTAGAAACCCAAGCTCGTAAACAAAGAGAGGTAACTCATCACCGTAAACGTTAAAATCAGGCTGATGACACCATAGCCTTGATAGAGCAGGTAGAGACTGACCAAGATTTTGACCGTCGTCCACAGCGTTGTCGTCAGCGTCACAAATTCGGCTCTTTGATGGCAGATAAAGATAGCGCCCAAAATGACCCGTAACGCGGTGGGGATCAAGGCCAGCGAAACCAGGTAAATGCTCCGCGTCGTCTCATCAGCATAATCAAAAAAGGGCACGATCCCAGCGAAGATCACCATCAATACCAGAGAGATAGCCACAACCAACAACCCGGCATGGATGAGATAACGATTGGTCTTGGTTAAATCCTTCGATAGCTCTCTGGGAATAAAATTCGAAAGCCCTAACTCGCATACCAACTCTCCGAGTCCAAAAAACGCCAGAGCGGTTGAATAGCTTCCCAAGCCCTCCGCTTGGAGCAACCGAGAAAGGTAGAAGACTAATAGGATGCTCCCTCCCATATAGATGATCTGGGAGATGAAAAGCGCCATTGTATTCTTGAAAATATTTCTTGGTGTGTTCATTGGCTCATCCAAAAGTCAAGGTCCCATATCGGACTCAGGCTGAGTCCAATACGCGAAGTCCTTCACTGTATATTCTCTCTTTTTGCGAAAAGGAGAGGTTAAAATTTGCCATCCCAACCGCACGGCGTGATCGGCGCACGTCATCCAAATCACTTTCTGACGCCGCTGGTCAGAGATCCCCAATACATACTTGAGTTTGGCAGCCAGACCTTCTGTCGAGGCGAGGCTAAACATGCAATAGAAGAGCGCTTTAAAGCTCGTATAACGCTCCAGAGAACCCGGCCCATAGCGCGCCCAATTGAAGAGCCGAGGCGGCGCATCCAATGGTTCAAAGAAACTGAAGATCTCCGCAGGGAAAGGTTGATCCAACAGCGGGTTGACGGCCAACAATCCCACATGAACCGCTGGGGCCACGTCGTGGACAATAGCCAACTCGGCTACAGCTTGCCAACGGATCTCCCCTGGATAACGTCGCAAGAACTCGATAAGATCGCATAGTTTAAAGAGGCGCTCATACTCCCGCTGCCCTATCCGGGCCGCGAAATAGACCACCATCTCTTCAGGAGTTAAGAGCGCCACATTCAAGGTCATCGTCGCCGCCGCATCGACACCCTTCGGGCGCAAGGCACCGAATAGCGCTTGTAGCGCCATCTCTTTTTTGGATTGAGACCCAGGCGATGCGATTTGCAAATCTAACACGGCATCCAAGCTCGCCAAAAAGCTCGCGTGGATATCCAGACGCACGGGAATCTCAGAGAGCGCCGGGTCCACAGAGGCATATACGCCCCGCTTCACATACTCTGAGGCGGTTCGTTCCACAAATCCGCAGGTAGCCAAAGCCTGCTCCACACATGGTCGGGCCTTTTGCAACGCAAACATGTAAATCTCAGGAAATTCTGGGAGCGCCCGACTGGGGAAAGCTTTAGTCGATCCCCGGCTATCGAACAAGATTATCTCCGTCTCGAATTGGTTTAGCATACTCGCCAAATTGTCCAACTCTTCATAGCCCCGCATCGAACAAACGGCTTGATGGCGCACCACCTGCTCGAACCGATCCATCACATCCTTGAGCGGCGCCGCGGTGCGGGAAATCTCATCCAGCGACCCATGCAACGTCGTCAAGTTATCAAAGAGGGGCGCGAATAGATCGGCCTTAAAATAATCCGGGGCCAGATCACTTTCACTCAAAGAAAAGGGCAGGGGGCAATGAAAAAGTCGCTCGACAAACAACAGGGTGTAATACAGAGAAGCCTCCACGCCGTATTTCTTACCCAATGTGATGAAATATGACCAATCTATCTCCTCACCATAGTGATGGATAAACGCCAAGATGTCACTAAAAAGAATCAACTCCGCATATCGATGGCCCTCCAAGTGCATGCAAAGATGAAACAGCATATCCTCCGGCTTAGGAGCCAGAATCTCATAATCTTCAATCCTGAGACGATGAGCGTTACGCCACATCCGATCAGTTTCCAGATCAAAGTTACCCTCGCCATAGATGTCCCATTCGAGTTGAAGCACGCCCCACTGGACGTCCAACCACAGCTCGTCCGCCGGACGACGGAAATGCAAGGCCCAGGCATACTTTAATAGGTACGGGCACGTGGAGCTGGGCAGAGGGCTGAAACCCAGATCGGCTATACACGCTGCAAATCGATCATAGTCCTCTTTATGAATCAAGATGTCGATATCGCCCATCGGACGCAATCCGATATCAGAAAAGACTGTCTGCGCCAGCACGATGTCTTTCAAGCCCAACACTTCGATATTTTCCGCTTCCAGTGCCCCGATGACCTCGCCCAGTGTGTTGTACAATCGCTGGTTACGCCTGACGTTATTAGCATATAGGTGCTTAAGCGTCTCCCGAATGGCGGTGGGAATCGATATATCTTCATGGGCTCCTCGCACTTGATCCAAACTCCGATAGAGTAAGGGAGCCACTCCATGTAAGATGGCGGCATCAAGCACGTACTCCCAATCCAGATCTTGCCCCAAGAGATTGGATGCCGCTTGAAGCGCACACCTGTTCAATTTTTCCCTGGCGCACTGGATCAGCAATTGATCTTCGGCTGAAAAGGTCACTTTTTAATCCCTTCCATTTTGATTGACCGAGACGATCATAGCAATCAGAAACCACAGTAAAGTAGTCTGGTGCAAGCCGTAAAAATTCTCGCTTCGCATATGGACAATTTGTGACGTCAGACCACCTAGCAAGCCAACACCTAAAGCAACTCTATCCGGATCGGCCTGAGTATTGAAGAACCATTCTCTGGCTTGCCAAAACGGAGCCGCCAGCAATAGAATGAAGGCTATCAACCCGTGGAGACCTGTCTCCGCCCAAATCATCAAATATCGATTGTGAACGGGTAGATGGGTGTGTCCCACCATGGCCGGATGAGCATACCGGTCGCTCATATATAGATCATACGTGTTTTCACCAATACCGAACGGATAGGCCCGAATGATATTATAAGCCATCGTATCCAGCCATTCCCGCGATCTGTCTTCTTCAATGGTGACCAACCGCTCTTTAACCTGACCGCCAAAGATAAGTAAAAACACGGCCATCAGTACTAAAAAAATAAATATGGCCTTACGCCCTTGCTTAATCCACAGCCCTCGACCAATCACAATTATCATCGAAATAGCAAAAGCTATCCACCCACCACGGGAAGAGGTAAAGAGCAAAGCCATTATACCGACAATCGCCGCCATCACTATCCAGGGAAACCATTCGGTCAACAAACTATCGGCGAACATCAGCCCTAACATAATGGAGATCAATGAGTTTAGATATAAAGCTGCATTACCTGGTCGAACCAAGGTGCCCGAAACACGATCACCAACAACTCCCTCTCCGCCCATTGCCATAGACTCACTGGTAATCAAGCCGCCGATGTTCAACGATGTTCCCGAAAAATATTGGAGAATCATCAAGCTACCCTGAAGCAATAAGCAGATTATCAGGATAATGAGAACCAATCGTCTATCTTGCCATGTGGTAACGTGATTGATCACGTAGAAATACATCAAGAACGCCTGGGCTTTTAGAAAAAGACCAAATGCGCTTAATTGCCAGTACGGCGAGTTGTAGAAAGAGAGAGCAACCGTTAAAAGGATAAGCAGTCCAGGAACTGTCGTTACCAGGCAAAAACGTGGTTTTGGTTTTTTTTCGATTATCCAGAGCGCGTACCCGACGATTAGACCTATGGTCATCAATGATACCAGAAAGCCCGTTGGCCCCCCACGATGCCAACCCTTGTTTTGAATGGCAATGTCAATCCCTAACAATGAATCAACGATAAACGATATCAGGATAAGTTTTTTAATATCCTTGACCAATAAAACGATGATTGGTGCAAACACAGTGCCAACGATGACGATAACCCACTTAGATGAAACGTTTTGGGCGACGAGAGATAAAACACCCAGCCCAAATCCAACCAAGATAGACCAAAACAAAATATATGCGGTTTCATTTTGGAGAAATTTGAATCGCTTCATTTTGAACCAGAGAAGGCCACAGGGAATCCTGGCAGACAAAAAATATACCTAATTGATGCTTGCAGAAGCAGAACCCACAAGGTTAGGGCCGATTGCCCCTTGGGGTGCAATCGGCCCCACTTAGAGCCATACCCGTGAATGAACTCTCGACTTGGTCACGCGGCGCGTTGAAACGCCCCGCTGATACTCGAAACCGGTTAAAAACCGGTTCAGACCCAATCACCAGTGCGTTTGTCGGATGCTGTGTATCCGCACGCACTTGAAGTATCAGGCGACGATTTCAATCGTTGCTGGGCCACGAGCAAGCATATTTCGCCAATGAGCCGTTACTCATTCACGGGTATTGCGCTTAGAGCAGGCTGAATGGTCACCATCGACATATGATCTGTAAAAATTCACATCCCATACCTATTCCCCATCAATACTCCCATTCCTTACCATCTTTTCTGACGAAAACGAGCCCTAATTCTCGTTGCCGGCCTGATTGTAATTGCTTGATGGCCGAAAGCAAATGCTCGCGCCGGGTTCTTCCCTGCCTGACGATCAGGATAATATCATCCACCATTTGCGCAAGAATCAAAACATCCGCTCTACCCAGAACCGGAGGAGCATCCAAGAAAGTCGTCTGTCCTTGTGTCTTCAAACTGTTTATCAAAGAGGCCATAGTCGGCGTTGACAGCAGTGATGTCGGGCTTGGAATAGCAGCCGTGTTCGTGATTACAAACAAGCTAGGCATATCAACAGGTTGAATAACCTGACTCAAAAATTCGCCCGTAATTGATTGTCTGCTTTGCAACAAATCGTTTAATCCTATCTCCGCATTAAGTCCAAAGATTTTGCCAATTGTTGGTCGGCGCAGGTCAGCGTCCACCAGGAATATCGTCAATCCAAGCTCTGCAAAAGTCTGAGCCAAATTGGCGGCAACCGTCGATTTACCCTCGTTGGCTACAGCGCTGGTGACAAGGATGGTTTTAACTCTCTTACCCTCTCCTTCTTCGGCCCATATGCTCCGCTCCAACAACCGGTATGCCTCCACCACTGCCTGATCCAACAGCGTCCTATGACCGCCTGTCCAATCACTGCCAGTCAGTAAACCACGGGGGACAGCGCCCAACACCTTCACCGGCAAAGGCGGGCGGACCAGGTGCTCGAGTTGTTGAATGCTATGAATGCGTGTATCCAGATTCTCAAAGACTAAGGCCAAACCAATACCACCAAACAACCCTATGACCAGACTTAGACCAACATGCCTCAACGCCAGCCTGTTAGCTGGAATAGTGGGTGTATTGGCAGGCTCGATAATTGTAATGCTGTTAGCGCGCAACGATTCATTTAAGCGCGCAAACTCGTAACGGCTCAACACACGATTGAAGGAATCTTCTTTAAACTCAATTTGGTTTTTCAGAGTCTCGATCTGATCACTGGAAACCTGCTGGCTGAGTAAAATGGTCAAACGTTGCCGATCTTGCTCAATCTCGCTCTCCATCATAGCTAACTGCTCTTCCAAAATTTGGCGTGTGCTTTTACTGCTACCAACGTAAAGACTTTGAGCATGATCGACTAGCAGGTCTGCTAACGTATTAGTCAAATCTCGCGCCAGGACTGCATCACGATTGTATACCGCAATCGTGATCAACTCGGTGTCTGGAACAACTTGCACTTCAACATTCTCTCGCAAGTCACCGACTGTCAAACCATATCCAGGCAACACAAGATCAATCACTTCTTGCAAAACTGGCCCACTTCTTAGTATGTAAGTATACGTATTGAGCAGTCGCTTGCTGTAGTCTTCCCGAAAAGCGAAATCTGTGACACCCACATCTAAAAGCACACGTATTGTAGCCCTAGCTCTGTAGATAGGAGGAATAAAAAAGCTAGACAGGGCCAATACAGCTACAGTCGTTGCAACAACAATTACAATGACAAGAAAGCGTCTTTTTAGGATGTCAAAATATATTTGCAGGTCCATATTTGAAATAAGTAGAAGCGCTCCTATTCCGCCCCCGCCCCACTGAAAACCGCGCTAAACGTCCACCACAAGATCTTCAAATCCATCGCCACGCTCTGCTGCATAATGTATTCGATGTCATATTCGGTGATTGCGTCAAACGAGATACTGCTCCGTCCCTTCACCTGGGCCAGGCCGGTGATGCCGGGCAGCACCTCCAAACGCTCGCAGTGCCAGGGCTCGTACGCCTCGACCTCCCACGGCACGTTCGGCCGCGGCCCCACCAAGCTCATCTCGCCCCTTAGCACATTCCATACCTGCGGCAGTTCGTCCAGGCTCGTCTTGCGTAAAATACGCCCCACCCAGGTCACCTGTGAATCTTGAAAAGGCTTGTAAGTCTTTTGAGCGCCGTTTTTCTTCTCTTCAGCCTCCGACTCGATGAAAGCGCGCCTGAAAGCGCTAGGCGGATCGCTTTGTTTGCCATTCTTCCCCGTTCCATTATATCTCTCGCCTATTTGGCCCTTTACGAAAGCCTTCATAAAGGCCCGATGAAAACTATCGTCCAGATTATGCTTCATCGTCCGGAACTTGAACATCCGAAAGATCTGTCCATCCTTGCCAACACGTTCTTGGATGAAAAATGCTGGGCCGGGTGAATCAAGCCGAATCGCTATCGCACAAACGATTAAGATGGGTATAAGAAATGGCAATGCCAGAATGCATAGTATAACATCGAACAAGCGCTTGGCAACCTGATCAGGCCACCGATGTGGATATACCCTCGGCGAATAATTGACAATCACAAATTCCATTAGTTTATCTCCCTCTCCCGTTCTAAGGATCGCTCAAAAACGATTTCACGCTCGACCATGCCTCTCCGATTTATCCCGTCACAGGCCTTTCTCACCAATCCCTCGAAGGTCACTGCATCCTGAGGAAAAGACGCCGTCCCAATTTGCAAATCGGCGCCCACCTGGCGCTCTACGATCTCACGCAATCGATCGGTCAACTCCGCGAGGCTCTCCCCTCCCACCTCCGGCAGCAGAACCAGATATCCCCCATCCTTCTGAGCGATGATGTTGTAATCTTCCAATTGTTCACTCAATATCCTGGCCACGTCCGATAAAACGTATTGCTTCATCATCGCTTGTTGCGCCTCTTGCACCATCCGGTCCAGCGCCACCTGCATAGACGCCTCGTCGACGCCCACCGAGATCAGGGATAGAGGACGCTGATAATGCCGGGCGCGCCTTAACTCTTGATACATCTCGGCCTGGTCCGATGAAAATGTACCTGGTTTCCAAAACTTGCCGATGCTGATCCGGTCGACCACTTGCTCAAATTCCTGGATGCGCTCGTTCACCTGGCAAGCTAATAGACCTGTCACGCCGACGAAACAAATCTCCATGAGCGTCAAAGGAAGCGACGCTCCCCAGATACTGGATTTCACCCCAGCCTTAAGGACGAGAAAGATCAAAACAGAACCTGCTAGTGATACCCCGAACGGGATTTTTCGCAAGTGCGGGATAAAAATGAAAGCGACGGCGACCAACGGCACAAACGTATACGCGACGTCGGTCAGATCAATGGGTGCGCTCAATCGCTCGATATTATAAAAGCAGAACAACCACACGAGCAGAGCGGCTACCAAAAATTTCAAGCGCTTCATAAAGAACGTCTCCTCCTTCCTGACCTGGACAACGGCAGGGTAAAAGGGTTTTCTCAACTGGCAAATCTTTGCTCAACGTCTAGCGATCGGTCAATGGTTAGGACCTAACCCATAAGGCCTAACCAATGGGATCCTTGCATGGCGAGCAAGAATTTGCTGTCGGTATCCTTATCAAATCTGGCTTGATCAGGTTAGAATCCTTGTACGTCGAGCAAGAATCTATCGTCGATGAGTATCATCTCAATAAACCAGGGAAACTCGCTCGGGCCGGTCTCCCGACCGTGCCCGCTGTGGCTCGGTCGGGAGGCCGGCCACAGCTCCCCAAATTATTGAGAAGATACGTCGATGACCCTTCTTGGTTCTGGCTCGGAAGCGCAGCGGCTTCGTCCAGGTTAGGCGCAACCTCTGTACTATTCTATAATGTTTCAGTAACACCTGGGTGTTAAAAAAGCTAAAATTTGTTAATTTTTTTTCATCCTGTGACTTGCTGTGTTGACAACCTAACGAGATCGGATATACTGCAATTCTTCATATTTGGCAACTGCTCAGGCCAGTCCCTTGCTGCGATGGAGAGTGGGGGCCCCCGCCCATCTGCTGCAAACGGGCACTAGGCTGAGCAGTTACAGGGAAGGAGAGATAAATGGAAATGGGTCTCGGGATACTCATCGTCCTCGTCGCCATGGCGCTCGTGGGTTGGTTGGGATTGCGGATCAAACCAAAGCCCTTCGCCCCGTACGCCGCCCAGGCGTCGGACCTGGCGACTGTCCCCTTGCCAGACGATTTACCCGCCCCTGTCGCGCGCTTCTATCGAGCGATCTACGGCGACCAGGTCCCCGTCATCGAGTCGGCGGTCATCTCCGGGCGGGGGACCATGCGCGTAGCCGGGATCACCTTCCCGGCCCGCTTTCGTTTCGTCCACGTCGCCAGGCGGGACTATCGGCACTACCTAGAAGCGACCCTTTTTGGCGTGCCCATTCTCAAGGCCAACGAGTACTTTTTGGAGGGGCGAAGTCGGATGGAATTACCCTTCGGGGTGACCGAGGGCGAGCCTAAGGTCGACCAGGCGGCCAACCTGGGACTATGGGCCGAATCCGTCTGGCTGCCCGGGATCTTCATCACCGACCCGCGCGTGCGCTGGGAGCCCGTCAACGATCACACGGCTGTCCTGGTGGTCCCCTTTGGCGAGACCGAGGAGATGTTTGTGGTGCGCTTTAGCCCCGATACCGGTATGATACGCTTCCTGGAGGCGATGCGTTACCGAGAAGTCACCGTCGAGAGGAAGATCCTCTGGATCAACGAGGCTCGGGCGTGGGGCGCGGTCGACGGATACACGATCCCCACAGCTGGCGCGGTCACCTGGTTCGACGAGGGATCCCCCTGGGCGGTATTCAACGTCGAGCACGTGGTCTACAACGCCGACGTGCACGAGTACGTCCGGGCCGCCGGGCCGTAGATTTGAAAGGGAAAGCGCCTATGCTAGCCGCCCATCTCGTCCCCGGTTACTTCGCCGCGTCCAGGTCCCAGTCGCATTGGAGACCGGAATGGAGCAAGGCACAGCGCAGATGGCTCTGGACCACCGCGCTGGCCAGCACCGTCGCACCGGACCTGGACGTCATATACAACGCGCTCTTTCGCGGCTTCTTCAACCACAGCACCTTGTGGACGCACAGCGTTTTCGTCTACCTGGGTTTCGGCCTACTCTGGTTCGCGTTACACGCGCTGAACAGCCAGCCCTACCTGAGAACTTGGGCGGGCCTGGTCGCCGCCGGAGGGTTTTCGCACCTCCTGTTGGACGTCGTCGCCCACGGCACGCCCCTGCTCTATCCGGTCTCTATGTGGATATTCAGCCTGGCTCCCCGGCGAGTTGTGATAGGCGGCGTCTGGGCTTACCTGACCGATCCCGTCTTCCTGATTGAGCCGCTGCTTTTCGGCATCGCGATCGTCCATTGGGCCTATCAGCGAAAGCTGAATGTCCGGCACAGAAAATGGATCCTCATCGGGATAACCAGTGGTGTGGTCCTATTCGCCGTTGTTTTCATATTGACGTTACCTCATCTGCAACAGGCCGTCACACCATCGACAACGTTCTAATGTCAGACAGTATGTGACATCAGCATTGGAAACTGCTCAGCTACTCTCAGCTACGCTGTGGCCGGTCTCTGACCGCGCCACCAATTGCCACCGACTGCAGCAGATGGCTTCTTGCTTAATCCGGCATATCAGCAGCGGGCGCGGTCAGAGACCGGCCCGAGCAAGAGTGAGTGAGATGAACCACTCCCAAGATAAACCATCGCCCCAACTTAAGCTATTCTTCTGGCTCATCCTCGGCGTCTACTCGACTTTCTTCGCCGAGGTCGTCTCCGGCTCCGATCCGTTCCCCTTCTTCCATCCCTGGGGACTGGGCGCTGTCGTCCCGCTGTACACCCTCCACACGCTGGTCCTGTCCTACGTCGTCTTCACCTATGGCCGGCCCCGGTTCACCACCCTGTTCCTGGCCGGGACGATCTTTGGGCTCTACGAGGCCTACATCACCAAGGTCTTGTGGGCGCCGCCGTGGACCGATGATCCCATCGCGTTCGCCGGCGTCGCCGTGTCCGACTTCATCGTCCTGGTGCTCTTCTGGCACCCCATCTTCGCCTTCATCATCCCGCTGCTCGCCGGGGAGACACTGCTGACCCGCTCCCGGCGCGGGTGGAACGGCCTGCCCGATCCCGTCCGGCGGCTGTTCGCTTCCGGGAGGAAAGCGCGCGTCACGCTGGCACTATCGGCGCTGGCCATGGGCCTCATCGCCGCGTCCAACGCCCTCTCGCCGGTCCACGCCCTGCTCTCCGGAATCTCGACGACGGCAGTGACCCTGCTGCTGACCTGTCTCTGGCGGGAGAAAAGCGGGGGGCAGCGTTACGACGTCCAGGCGCTCCTCCCCGGTAAGCGCGCCTTCCCGGTGCTGCTTTTCCTGTTGGTGACGCTGTACGTCGCCCTGGGGATCAGCCTGCGGCCCGAGGCGCTGCCTGGCCTGGGCGCTCAAGCGGCGATATGGCTCAGCTACGCCGGGTTGATTGCACTCCTGGCCTTGAATCTCCGAAAATCGAGAGGTACATCGCTGGCTGCACATCCTCCACCAGCCATCCCGTTCTCCTGGAAGACATTAGGCGGTCTGGCCGCACTCTTCACCCTCGCCGCGACGCTGGGTCGGCTGACGTTTGCGCCGGCGAGCCACATCATTCAACTGATGATATGGCTGATCGGCGGTGGGACGGGTCTCTATATGCTGTTTTTAGCGACCAGGGACGTGCTGCTTGACTGATAAGTCTTTCATCTGGAGTAACTACCCAGGTCGTCCGGTTTGACACAGATTCAGCCTTCATCTGCGTTTTCCTGCGTCCTATTTTCAGCCTTGGCGTGGAGCGCCAGCGCGCTCGCCTTCCCCAGCAAGCCCATCTCTCCCGCCCCATCCAACGGCAGCACACCCCCGTCGGCGAAATAGGCAAAGTCGAAATGGACTGGGTCACCGGCGACCTTGCCCGGGAGCGGCATCAGGCGTGCGGTCAAGGGCTTGCACAGCCGGGCCGAAAGCGCCGCCACGTCGAAGAGCACGCGGGCCAGGGCCGCTTCGCTGGCATCGCCCGGGAGCGGCACCGTGTCCAGCCCCGTCCCACAGACGGCCGACCATTGCAAGAGTTCACCCACGTTAAGACGCCCCTCGGCGGCGCGCCGGGCCAGCACCCGATCCTCCAGCACCGGCAACATCAGCCCGCAGAAACCGGCGTGGGGGAACCGGGCCCGGTCGACAGCGTCAGTGAGGACGGCGGCCGCCGCCAGCGTCCCGGCGGCGCCCACGGGCCGGCCGCTCAACGCCTCCAACGCTGTCCCGACGCTGAGTTCCGGCGTGGGGAACGGCGCCAGCGAGAAGTCGATCCCGCCGAAGCGCAATCCGTGGGCCTGCGCCAGGCGCTCGGCCACGTCCACCAAGCGGGCGGCGTGCGCCTCGATCAGGCTCACCAGGCGGCGCCGGGCGCCCTCAGCGTCGCGGGCATCGCTGCACGCATCGACGGCTAAACCGGCCGCCTCGGTGGCGATGGCAAAGGCGGGTGGACCGCCGTCGTGATAGGCGGACGGCAAGAAAGGCGTGCCGGGCGGCACGTTGGCCAGCGCGGCAAAGCGCAGATTACAGAAGCCGTCCTCGAAAGGCGTGATTCGGTGCACCACACGCGCCGCGCCGCGCACCGCCGCGCCATCCACGACTCCCCGCGCCGGATCGACCATGTGGGCCGTGGCAAAGACGGCCCGGGTCGCGGCGAAGACGTCCGGCAGGTGAGGGAGCGCATCTATCCCGGCGGGCCCCATGCCGATGTACTCGAAGCCCTCATCCAGGCAGACATCCTCCAGCGTCGTGGCAAACTCGACCAGGCGTCGGGCTTCTTGTGGGCCAGTCAACGCCGAGAAGGCATCTGCCGCCAGCCGGGTCGTCTGGACGTCGAACCCGGCTTCCTCGTAAGCCCGGCGCGCCAACGCGGCGAACGCGCCCCACCGGGCGATCTGGTCGCTGTCGATGTCTGGAGAGACGGGGACAAAGACCGTGATCGAACGAATGTTCATCGAAATCCTCCCTGTTCGTTGAGAAAAGAAACTGTGCGGATTCCCCGCATTTCATCTCTTCCAACTATAGCTGATGTGGCGCAGATTTCAAGTCAGGCACCCAAAGGGAAAACGAAGCAAATCCAAGGGGGTTTAGACGCGATACCCGTGAATGAGTAGCGGCTCATTGACGAAATATGCTTGCTCACGGCCCTGCAACAATTGAAATCGTCGCCTGATACTTCAAGTGCGTGCGGATACACAGCATCCGACAAACGCACTGGGATGTTGGTCAGAACCGGTTTTCAACCGGTTTCGAGTATCAGCGGGGCCTTTCAACGCGCCGCGTGACCAAGTCAAGATTTCATTCACGGGTATTGGGTTTAACCGAGGCCGCTCGAGGGTTGGGGCTCTTTCAACGTGAAGAGCCCCGGCCCTTTGTCAGCGCCACTACCTCATCCACCGGGAGGGCGTAGCGCGTGTGCCCATCCCGCCCGACGAGCGTCTCGGCCCGGAACAGCGAGTTGAGCACCGCCTCCTCCACGCTCTCGACGACCGCCGGCAGGAGCCAAGCCATCGCCCGGGCCTCGTCGGACAACATCGTCTGGGTACACGTCAAATCTCCTGTACCTACAGAAGAGGAGAAAGAGACACGATGAGGAATCCGGAACGCCGTGCTGAAGGCGATCACGAAATCGCCGCTGCCGTGGCCATAGTGGCTGCCCGTGCGGGCCAGTCCGGCGGCGGCCCGCACGCACAGGCGGCGCAACTGGCGCGCGCTCAACGGTGCGTCGGTCGCCAGCACGACCATCACCGAGCCCTTCTCCGGCTGACGTCCCTCGGAGACCCCGGGCGGTTGCACGTACTCTCCCACCGGCACGCCGCAGACAGTCAAATCGCGCGGATGGCCGAAGTTGGACTGGACCAGCGCCCCCACGGTGTAGCCGCCCGCTTCCCCGGGCAGCACCCGGCTGGCCGTCCCAATCCCCCCTTTCCATCCAAAACAACTGGTCCCCGTCCCCGCGCCGACGGCGCCCTCGGCGACCGGCCCACTCGCGGCCGATTCGATGGCCTGCCAGACGTGCTCAGCGCCGACGTGCCGGCCCTGGACGTCGTTGAGGTAGCCGTCGTTCGTCTCCCCCACCACGGTGTTGACGCTGCTGGTCCGCACGCCGATCTCGGGGCTCTGCCGGATCGCGTACTGAAGCACGCCATCCGCCACCAGGCCGACGTTGAGCGTGTTGGTCAGCGTGACAGGGGCCTCGATCACGCCCAACTCGCGCACCTCCTCGAAGCCAAAGACCTTTCCGAAACCGTTGATCGTGTGGACGGCGCCCCGCACCTTTTCGCGGAACAGGTTAGCGGCGTGGGGCAGGATAGCGGTCACGCCGGTGCGCACCGGCCCCTCGCCGGGCCGCAGCGGTCCTTCCCCCGAGACCAACGTCACGTGCCCCACCCGCACGCCGCCCACGTCGGTGATCGCGTTGTGCGGGCCCGGGGGCAATCGCCCCACCGAAAGCCCAATGTCCCGCAGACGTGCTCGTGTCATAGGCGCCTCCTTATCCAAGAGTCTCGATCCGCATCACCACGTTACCCGCCGGGTCGGGGCAGATGACGCAACTCGCATCCTTCAACCAATCCCCTTCCGGCAGGGGCCGCTGCTTGGCCGGCAGGAGCGGGAGTACCGCTTGCAGCGCGTAGAGGCAGAAATGACGCCCGGCCGGGATGGACAGACGCCCTCTGCGGAGTGTGAAGTAATCGCCCGGCTGCATGCCGGAGGTGCACTTGCCCCGCACCTCCTCCACCACGACCCGCAAATTCCGGATAGCGCCCCCGCCCGGTTCGCTGGTCGGCGCGCTGGCCGGCGCGCGCTCCGCCTCCCGGGCCTGGGGCGCTCCCTCGGGTTGCGGTTCCGCTTCTTTACCCAATTCGCCCGTCCGCTCGATCTCGTAGATCACCCGGCCGTCGGGGTCCGGGCACTGGACGTGGTGCACGCGCCACACCCAATCCTCGTCCCACGCCTCCTCGATCCGTCGCTCCTTGAGCGGGAGGACCGGCATCAGGTTCTGCAACGCCCACATGCAAATCGACCCACCCGCCGGCATACGAAGCACGCCATTCCGGACGGTGAAGTGCTCGCCCACATCCATCGGCGGATCGGCGGTGCAGGTTCCCAGGATTTTCGATACGGTAACCGTCAGCGCGTACATAATTGACTCCTTTGTTCAACGTCCTACGTCCTACGTCCTACGTCCTACGTCCTACGTCCTACGTCCTACGTCCTACGTCCTGTGTCCTACGTGTTGTCGGCTAATCCCAGTTTTTCTAGTTTCTCTTTTGTTGGCAGGCCGGTCGTCACGTCCCAGCCCCGGGCGCGGTAGTATTCGTCTAGCATCGGTTCCAATTCTAGCAGCGAGCCGGTGCTGGGACCACCCTCGGGCAGTGGCTCGGCCAGGAAGCGTTGGGGTAATTGGTCGTCCGCGCGGGTGATCCCCTCGCGGGCGATGAACAGGCGCTCCAGGTTCACGATTCGCTCCCCGATCCGCTGTACCTCGTCGCCGGTGAAATCCCAGCCGGTCGCGGCCCGCAGCAGGTCGGCCGTCCCGTCCCAATCGAGCACCTCCATGTTGTTGTAGGTGTTCTTGCACACGCCCAAGGCGTCGGAAATGGCCGCCATCTCCTCGAAATGCTTGACCACCAGTCCCTTGCCCTTGTATTCCAGCCGGAAAGCGGTCTCAGGGATACCGTAGCGGCGTATGCCCTCCTCGGCATCTTCCGAGAACTCGAACCAGGGCTCGGAGCGCAGGTGGTCAGCCCCCCGGCTGGCGACGGCGTTGCCCAGGCCGTAGGCTTTGATGGCGCGCACGTCAGCCTGGAACACCTCCAGGCCTTTACCGTGCAGGGCGATCTCCTCCGATCCACGTCCCAGTCGCTCGGCCGCCTTCCGCACCCCATCGGCCAACAGATCGCCGAACCCCTCACGGTGGACCACCTGGTGGATCAGGGCCAGGATCGCCTCGCCGTTGCCCCAGCTCAGGTCCAGCCCGCCCGCCTCCTCCCGCGAGAGCATCCCCCGCTGGTAACACTCCATGGCCCAGGCGATCACCTCGCTGAGAGCAATGGCGTCCACGCCGTAGCGATTGGCCAAGTCGACGCACTTGAGCGCCAACGCCAGGTCGGCGTTTCCCACGCGGGCAGTGAACCCGGCCAGCGGCTCGTACTCCGGCCCCTCCAGGCGCAGGCCGGGGTAGCGGGGATCGTCCACCACCAGGAAGCGGCTGCAGGGGATCGTGCAAGCGAAGCAGGCCTTGCTCTTGATCTTGTATAGCGCCTCGATGGCCTCGCCGCTGACCGCGTCGGCCGCCTCGAACTGCCCGCGCTGGAAATGGCGCGTGGGCAGCCCGCCGATGCTGTTCAGCGCCTTGATCAGCTTCGTCGTGCCCAGGCGGCAGCGAATCTCGTACTCTGGATGGGCGTATATCACCTCGTCCAACTGTTCGATGATCTCCCGGAAACGGGCCATATCGGCCACGGGGAACGACCCCGTCCCTCGCACGGCGATGGCCTTCAAGTTCTTCGACGCCATCACCGTGCCCATGCCGGTGCGGGCTGCCGGCCGGTTCAGGTTGACGAACACCCCGGCGAAGCGCACGCCGTTTTCGGCCCCCGGCCCGATGGCGGCGACCTGGACCCGCCCGTTCCCCATATCCCGCCGGATCGCCGCTGTCGTGGCCCATACGTCCCGGCCCCACAGGTCGCCCGCGTCCCGCAGCGTGACCTCGTCGTCCTCGATCCACAGGCAGACCGGTCGCTCGGCCCGCCCCCGGATGACGATCTGATCATACCCGGCGAACTTGAGCTCCGGGCCAAAGAACCCGCCGGCGTTGGAATCCCCCAGGATGCCGGTCTGGGGCGACATGGCGCTGACGTTGAAGCGCGCGCCGCCGGGGAACAGTGTGCCCACCAGCGGCCCGGCGCCGAAGAGCAGCAGATTCTCCGGCGAAAGGCCGTCGGTGTGGGCGGGCAACTCGTCCCACAAGCGTTTCACGTTGAGCCCCCGCCCGCCCAGGTAGGCCCGCGCCAGATCGGGCTCCGTCGGGTGGCGCTGCACCGTGCCGGCGGTCAGATCGACGTACAAGACGTGTCCACCGTAGCTATCCATCGGCCCTCCCCCTCTCTGCCGCCTCCATTGCCTCCATCGCCAGCCGCTCCCGCTTCGCCCGGGCCCCGGCACCCGCGTCGGCGTACATGAGCGCGCCCGTCGCGCAGCGCTTGACACAGGCCGGATCGCCGCCGCACAGATCGCAGATAATTGCCAGGCCGGTCTCCGGGTGAAGGGCCGCCATCCCGAAAGGGCACGCATCCACGCAAGTCCCGCAGCCAATACAATCTTCGGGCCGCAGCAGGATCGCCCCGGTCGCCGCGTCCCGGTACAGGGCATCGGCCGGACAGGCCGCCGCGCACGGCGCCCGGCGACACTGGCGGCAGACGTGGGGGTGATCCACCCCCAGCCGCTCGACCTTGGTCACGCGGATACGGGCCGCCGCGACGCCGAAGCGTCCGTCGTGCCGGGCCACGCAGGCGATCTCACAGGCGCGGCAGCCGCTGCAGATGGCGGGTTGGACGAGGATTCGTTTCATGAGACTCCAGTCGGTTCAAGGTTTCGGGTTTCGGGTTGCAGGTTATAGGGTTGAGAAAAAGTCGGCCAGGTGGGCGTATAGTTTGCGCTGGTTGACGGGTTTGGCGATGCCGTGACCTTCGTCGTCGAAGACCAGCAGGTCGTAGTCGATGTCGTGGGCGTCGAGCCGTTGCACGACCTCGCGCACGTTCTCCGGCGTCACGTTGGGGTCCTGCGCACCCTGGACGATCAGCAGCCGCCCCTGGATATCCGGCACGGCGTTGATCGGCGAGCGCTCCGCGTAGCGCTCCGGAACCTCGGCCGGGCTGCCGCCCATCATCTCCTCGCTGTAGGGCCGCAGGTCGGGGCGCGTGGTCTCGTAATCGAGCACCAGGTCGGTCATCCCGCAGATCGGCGCCGCCGCCCCGATGACGTCGGGCGGATAGTGGGTGATCAGGAACCAGGCACTGTACCCGCCGTACGAGGTCCCGGTGACGCCCACCCGGCCCGCGTCGGCCAGCCCGGCCTCGATCAGTGCCCGGGCCCCGGCGGCGATGTCGGCCTGCTCGCGCCCGCCCCAGCCATCCTCCTTGATCGACTCGCGGAAGGCCAGCCCAAAACCGGTGCTGCCCCGGTAGTTGACGTCGAGCACGTTGAAGCCCCGCGAGACGAAATACTGGATCTGGGCGTTCAGGTGATCCTCCGAATGGCTGCTCGGCCCGCCGTGGACGTAGATCACCGCCCGGCGCGGGTTCGGGTCGGCCCGGTAGAGCCAACCCTGGATCTCCACCCCATCCACCGAGGGCCAGCGGAAATCATCGGCCGCCGCCAGCCGCTCCCAATCGAGCCCGGTGTGGGCCGCGACGTGGGTCAGCGAGGTCAATGACGTCAACGCCTCCGGGTTATCGGTGATCGTCTCCAGATCGAAGCGCACCAGTTCCGCCGGCCGGGTGGACGAATAGTAGCGGGCGATCCAGGCCCCGTCGGCCGCCCGCCCCAGGGGCAGCAGGTTGCCCGGCAGGGACGGGAAGCGCACCTCCTCGCCGGTCGCCGGATCGACGAACGACGGGGTGTGGCGCGCCGCCCGGATCTCATCCACCACGAGCAGGCCGTCGGGCGAGACCCACGCCCTTTCGATGGCGCGGGCCGGGTCGTCGATCAGCCAGCGCATCTCGTCGCTGGGCCAATGGTAGACGCCCAGGCTCTGGTAATCCTGGGGTCGCCCATCGCGGGATTCCGACAGGACGAGGATGTGCTCTCCATCGGGAAACCACCGGGCGTGACATTTGGCCCGGTCGCCGAAATGGAGGATCTCCCGGTCCTCCTGCCCCGCCACGTCCACCAAGTGGAACTGCCTCCCCGAGGGGTGGCGGTCCTTGCGGGCGTAGATCAAGTGGGTGCCGGGCCGGTTGAGGCTGGGCGTGCTCCAGGCGGGGCGCGCGGGCCGGGCGATGGCCACCCGCTCGCCGCTCCGCAGGTCGTGGCGGTAGACCCACGTCGGCTCGATGACGGCCTGCCGGTCGAAGTCGTAATTGGCGCCGTAGAAGAGCCAATCGCCGCCGGGGTGCAGGTCGCCCCCCCGGATGAAGTACGGCGGCCGATCCTCGGTCAGCGGCTGCATCTCGCCGGGCCGGTCCACGGCGACGCTGAAGAGCCGCACCCGCTCATCGCCGTCGTGATCCTCCTCCACGATGACGGCCCGCGAATCCGGCGTCCAGCTGACCAGCCACGTCAGTTCCGGCGTGTGGGTCAGCGGGACGGGAAGCGTCGAGCCATCGGCCGGCACGGCGAAGACGTCAAAATTCTCGTGGAAGCGGTACCAGACGAAGGCCACCCACCGCCCGTCGGGCGAGAGCAGCGCGTGGCGCACCTCCGGCAGCGTGAGTAGTTGATCCAGATACGAAATTCGCTTCATCTCATCCCTCCTCAATTCCGGAGAGGATGACGCGCAGCGCCGTAATTAGCGCCGCAAGCAGCGCCTCGACATCCTCCCGCGTGTTGTAACCCTGGACCGAGAGGCGCAAGAGTTGCCGGTCGCGCCAATAGGTCACGGGGATTTCAATCCCAAAGTCATCGTAGAGCCGCCGCTTCACCGCCTCGCCGTCGCACGGGGGCAGGAAAAAGGCCACCATCTGGGCGAACCAGGCTGCTTTACCAGCCATTTCATCAGCCGTTTCAGCGGTCGCGTCGTCGGGCGTGAGGGGCGCCAGGCCTGTGAGTTCGGCCACAGCCTGCCGGGCCTCGCGCGCCAGCTGGTGGCACCGCTCCCGGACCCGGGGCCAATCGTGCGCCGCCATAAAGCGAATGGCCGCCGGCACGGCCAGGAACGGTGCCGGGTCCCGCGTCCCCTGCCACTCGTGATAGTCCACCAGCCGCGAGGGGCCCGGTTCCGCCGCCTCCCAGCCCCAACTGACCACCAGTGGCCGGAGCAGCGCGTGGTGCTCCCGCCGGGCGTAGAGGAACCCGGCTCCCTTGGGCGCCATCATCCACTTGTGCGCGTTCCCGGCGTAGAAATCGGCCCCCAACGCCGCCAGGTCGAGGGGAATCTGCCCCGGCGCGTGGGCGCCGTCGATCACGGTGATGAGGCCGGCCTCTCGCGCCCGCCGGACCAGTTCGCCCACCGGGAGGATGATGGCGGTGGGCGACGTGATGTGGCTCAGGAAAAGCACCCGCGTCCGGTCATTCACGCCGGCCCAGATGGCCTCCACCACCTGCTCGGTCGAGGTCACCGGCAACGCCACCGGCTGGCGGACGTAGCGGGCGTCGCGTTCCGCACACACGAAGCGCCAGGTGCGGTCCAGCGCGCCGTACTCGTGATCGGTGGTCAATATCTCATCGCCCGGCGCCAGGGGCAGCGAGCGGGCCACGACGTTGAGCCCGGTGGTGGCGTTGGGGACGTAGACCAGGTCGTCGGCGTCGGCCCCGACGAAAGCGCCCAGCGCCTCCCGGGCTTGGCGCATCAGGTCTACGAAACGCCGGCCCAGGAACTCGACCGGCTGGCGCTCCAGTTCCAATTGCCAGCGTTGGTACGCCTCGAAGACCGGCCGCGGACACGCTCCGAACGAAGCGTGGTTGAGAAAAGTCACGTCCGGCCGCAGTAGAAACTCATCCCGTAAAGTCACATTTCCTCCTCGTTTGCTGGCGCTCGGCATGGCGACCATTCTACCCCACCCCACCCATTGTGCAAGTCGAAAAGGGCAACCCTACGTTCGGCGCAGGAGGATGCAAAAAACCCAAGCGGCAACTATCAACGTACGTGTGCGGTGCGGATCACAATCCGCGTCGATGTCGCACGGGCCATCGGCGGGTTGGTGACGGAAGCCAGCACATTGCCTGCAAGTGGCCGGATTATGATCCGGCAGGCACAAGATAAGGAGTTACCCAAGCGTAGAAAACGCTATACCGTTTTCTACCTCGGGTGATCCGGCGAGGAGCAGAAGCAGGTGAAATGACGAGCGAGGGGGAAGTCGATAGCAACCGGGGGTTGCTGTTCATCAACGAGCGCAAACGGATAGTTGGATGAGCAAAACAAGGCGAAGAAGTATCTTCTCAATAAGTTGGGGAGCTGTGGCCGGTCTCCCGACCGAGTCACAGCGGGCACGGTCAGGAGACCGGCCCGAGCGAGTTTGCCCCGGTTTATTGAGATGATACGCGAAGAATCTGGTGTGGGAGAGAACAAAATCCAGACTTTGGAAGCGGAGCATTGAAATGCCCCGCTGACACGGAAAGCCTGTTGAAACAGGTTAGACCACTTTTAGGCGATTCCAGAATTTAAGTAACTGCTGCTCAGGCCAGCCCCTTGCTGCGATGGAGAGCGGGGGCCCCCGCCCATCCGCTGCAAACGGACGGCTCGCTGTGCAAGGATTCTGCTCAGGCCAGCCCCTTGCTGCGATGGAGAGTGGGGGCCCCCGCCCATCCGCTGCAAAACGGACGGCTCGCTGTGCAAGGATTCTATTGGTTAGGCCCTATTGCTCTTATTGTAACCTCAATGCAAAGTCAAATCCGATTCCAACTGTAGCCACTTGATCAGATCCTGGCGCCGCAATACACCAGCCAGGGAACCATCGTCTTGAAGGACCGGCAATTGGCGGACGTTTCGTTGTGTCAGCTTATTCATCGCCTCATCCGCGCACTCGTCGGGAAAACTGGTCACCAGTTGCTCGCGCGGCGTCATGATCTCGCGCACCGTCTTATCTTGCCACGTATTGCGCGACGCCGAGCGCACGTCATCCAACGTCACGATACCCACAAATTCTCCCTCATCCAGAACCGGGAACGCTTGATCGTCGCTCTGCATGATGTGATTGTGCACCAGGGCATCGATGGAAATATCGGCCGTCGTCGTCGGTGGATCGGAGCGCATGATGCGCGAAACCGATATATCAGACAGGGCATCTTTAATCAAGAGACGCTGGTAGCTCTGCGCCGAGGCGGTGTTCAAGAACCACCCGATGAAAGCAAGCCACAAGCCGTTGATCAGGCCCTGGCCAAAGATGGGCACTTGAACCCCAAAAGCCATGCCAATGCCGGTGACGATCATCACCCAGGCAATGGCCTGACCCACCCATGATGCCCACTGGGTGGCACGACGGAGATCATCGGTGATCGTCCACAGGATGGAACGCAACACGCGCCCGCCATCAAGCGGAAAACCCGGGATCAAGTTGAAAATACCCAGGATCACGTTGACCGATCCCAACCAGGACAACAGGGTAATCCCCGGCCCCATCTGAGAAAGCGCCTGGTCGATGTTCGAGACGGAGGCAGCGGACAAGCCGGCGGCAATGCCAGCGATCAACAACAATACACCGCCGATGACGAGACTGGTGATTGGCCCCAGAATGGCCATGACGAACTCGCTGCCCGGCGAATCCGGTTCTCGCTGAATACTGGACACACCGCCGAACAGGTGCAGCGTGATGCTCCGAACCGGTATACCCTGCGCCTGCGCCACCAACGAGTGAGCCAACTCGTGGGCCAGTACGGAGGCAAAAAACAGGAGCGCGGCCACAGCAGCCATCCCCCAATGCATCAAAACACTCCATTCCGAATGGGCTTGACCAAAGACCGTGGCCAAATTCCACGTGATGAGCAGGAAAATGAACAACCAGCTCCAGTCGATGCGGATGTTGATGCCAAAAAGCCGACCTATGCGAATCCCTTTACCCATGAAAACACAACCCCTTTCTTAGTCATTTCTATTTTTGCAACATAACAACACATGCCTGAACACACCTTTATTCTATCCACAAAACCCACCTGTGGCCTATGCGATTGGTTGGCATAGCGGCGGCCAAGGTTGGCAAGGTTGGAATTGCGTTGGCCATACTAGGCTGCCAGCCCTACGCCGGCTACTGGCGCGCCGCAGTAAGAACAGCACCCAACCTCGTCGATGTCGTTTCCTATGATGCGATAGCCCGAGCGCTGGATGAGCGCTCGTCCACATTGATGACAGGTGGTGCTCGTCTCACCGGCGACGTTCCCGGCGTAGACGTAGCGCAATCCGGCCTCTCGGCCAATCTGTTGAGCTTCTTGAATGGTAAAGATAGCCGTAGGCGGCACGTCCGTTTTTCGATAGCTGGGGAAAAAGCGACTGATGTGCCAGGGGGTCTCTGGCCCCAACGCTTGCGCCACAAACTGGGCGATGTCGCGCAATTCGTCGGGATCGTCGTTGACGCCGGGCACAACCAAGGTCGTCACCTCCAACCAGATGCCGATCTCCTTCATTTTTTGCAGACTGTCCAGGACAGGCTGCAACCGCCCGCCGATGTGTCGGCGATAAACGTCGTCCCGAAAGGACTTCAAATCGACGTTCGCCGCATCCAGGTAAGGGCCGAACAGATCCAACATGTCGGCCGTCATATACCCATTGGTGACGAAGATATTCTTCAGGTCTTTATCCCGGGCCAACCGAGCCACGTCGTACGCGTATTCGAAGAAAATCGTCGGATCGGTGTAGGTGTAGGCCATCCCGCGACATCGGGTTTGTTGGGCCGAGTCGACGATGACGTCGGGGCTGATCTCTTGCCCGGCGATAACGCCTCGTTCGCGCGGCATCTGTGAGATATCCGCATTCTGGCACCACTCACACCGGAAGTTGCACCCCGGCAGCGCAATGGAATAGATAAAAGACCCCGGCCAGAAATGATACAATGGCTTTTTCTCGATGGGGTCCACGTGGCGGGCGATGACTTTTCCGTATGCCAGCGCGTAGAGCGTGCCATCCTCGTTCTCTCTCACGCCACACACCCCTCGCTTCTGATCGTCGATCACGCACCGGTGAGCGCACAGGTTGCAACGCACCTTGTTTTCTTCCTGTTTCTCGTAGAGCATCGCTTCCTTCATAAGCACCTCGCTTCCAATATACTATCGCTTCACCTGGTTGACTGACAAATCTTTTGGGTGTGTTTCAAATGATTCAATCCTTGTTCGTAGTACGGGCGCTAGGTAGCGGCGCTAGGTAGCGGCTTCAGTGCGCTTTTACGGCGATAAATCGCCTACTACAAACTTGACCTCAAATGAAATGAAACGCAAGCAAAGCAGATCGCTTTGCTCAATAACGAAATACGGCGGCCAAAACCCCATCTCCAGGCACGTCCTCCGCCTCAACGGCGTAAACGGCGCCACCGTTCAACAAGGTATGCACCGCCGCAAAATCCAACAAATCCACGTCTCCCGGTTGGGCATCATCATGCACCTCGACGCTGAAGGTCGCTTCATCGAAAGTTCCCCAGCGTTGAACGTCCACTGGGACGAACAAGGCCTTCACCCGCCCGGCGTGAGCGGCCGGCGCAACGTCGCGCAAATCGCCGGCGGCCTGCTCGCGCCCCATACCGGCCAATTCCTCGTAAGCCGCTCGCGCCTCCTGCTGCTCTTTCGACAGAAGCGGCTCCACGAGGGCCCAGGCCTGTTCGTGCAGATCTTCGGCGCTGCTTTCTTCTGGATTTCCAAAGACCCCTTCTTCAGTCAGGCGCGGATAAGTGTTCGCTTCCCGGTAAATCGGATGGAGATAATCGAGCGCCGCCATGACGAGCGGTGCGTGCGTGCCACTCATCACCTCAGTGATCCCCTTGTCGACCCGGTGGAAATAGCGCAAGATATAATCCTTTTCGTCATCAGCGCTGGCGGTCCCGTGACCGTGGAAGACGGCTGGCCGATCCCCTTGAATACCGGCGCGCACGCGATTGCCGGCCGGCGACTGGGTCGAGGTGTGAAATTGCAAGCGTTTTTCTGGGTCATCCCATTGCAACACCTCCGCTATGCTGCCTGGCACGTCCCTCAACTCAAGCGTCTGTGCGGTGTAGCGGGTGCACTGCAA
>DSAR01000049.1 GCA_011046405.1 Chloroflexota bacterium
CCCGCGTGAAGTGCATATCCGTATATCCAAGCTTTTTCTTCTGCATAACTCTCCTTTTTTACGTTAAGCTCCCTGTTCTCAACCCTCAATCTAAATCAGCCCACGCAATCAGTCCCGGCAAGAACGGCGTCACCAGGTCGGGATGATGGGGCAAGACCCGCACCGTGTAGCCATGCAATCCGCTCAACCGGAAAGGCGCACCCTCGACCTCGAACAGGTAAACGGATTCCTCGCCCTCGGCTGGTCCAAGCGGCTGCATAGGCGTCGCCTCGGCGTTCACGATTTCGCCCCTCGCATCCATCTGGCCGATGTAGAACTCCACGGTCACGTCCTCCGGCGTCAGCTCGCCCAGGTGAATCCACGTTTGGGCTCGCACCTCGTCCCCTACCTGCCGCTCCGATTGGCCGTCGGCCTCCACCCGCTCGACCCGCACGTGGGGCCATTGCGTTCGAACGCGCTGCTTCCACGCCGCTAAAGCCTGGCCCCGTTTCATACCGTCGGCCGCCAGCTGATCGTACCGTTTCGCCGCCGGCAGGTAAAAACATTCGACGTATTCTCGCACCATGCGATGGGTGTTGAAATAATGATTCAAGTGGCTGATGGACTTCTTCATCCGCTCGATCCACGCCCGGGGCAGGCCAGCGGCGCCGCGCTCGTAAAAGGTCGGCACCACGTCCCGCTCCAGCAGGTCGTAGAGCGCGTGGGCCTCCACCTCGTCCTGGTAGTCATCGTCGTCGTAGATCTCGCCGCACCCAATGGCCCACCCGAAGGCGGGATCGTAGGCCTCGGCCCACCAGCCATCCAGGATGCTCAGGTTGAGGACGCCGTTGGCCGCCGCCTTCATCCCGCTGGTGCCGCTGGCCTCCCTCGGCCGGCGGGGCGTGTTCAGCCACACGTCACACCCCTGCACCAGGTAGCGGGCCGCGGCCATGCCGTAATCCTCGAGGAACACCAAGCGCCGGCGAAACGGTTCCTGGCGCGCCAGTTTCACGATCCTGGCGATCAACTTCTTGCCTTCCTCGTCCTCGGGATGGGCCTTCCCGGCATAGATAACTTGCACCGGTCGTTCGGGATCGTTGAGCAAGCGCGCCAATCGCTCCTCGTCGTGGAGGAGCAACGTGGCTCGCTTGTACGTCGCGAAACGGCGGGCGAACCCGATTGTCAATACGTCGGGATCCAACACCTCGTCGGCAGCGTCGATCTCGGTCTGGGGCGCGCCCCGCCACATGCGCTGGTGCCGCAGGCGACGGCGGGCGAAAGCGACCAGCCGGGCGCGCCGCCGCTCGTGAGTGCGCCATAACTCACCCGGCGCGATGTGCTCGGCCCGGCCCCACACTTCCTGGTCGGCGGGCTCCTCTCGCCAGCGCGGCCCCAGATAGCGATCGTAGAGCTGGTTCATCTCCTTGGAGATCCACGAGCGGAAGTGAACGCCGTTGGTCACGTGCCCGATGGGCACCTCCTCTTGGGGCACGCCAGGCCACAGAACCTGCCACATCCGGCGGCTGACCTCCCCGTGGAGCCGGGAGACCCCATTGCAATGGGCTGCCAGGCGCAGGGCGAACGTCGTCATACAGAAAGGGGCGTCCTCGCTGCCCAGCTTCTCCCTTCCCAGATCGAGGAACGTCTGCTCCGAAAGCCCCAAGGCCGTGGCATAGTCGCCCAGGTAACGCATCATCAGGTCGGGCTCGAAATAATCGTGACCGGCTGCGACAGGGGTGTGGGTGGTGAAGACCAGGCTGGCCGACGCCGCCTCCCGCGCCTCGTCGAACGATAGATCGTGGATCTCCATCAATCGCCGAATCCGTTCCAGCGCCGCGAAGGCCGGGTGTCCCTCGTTCAGGTGGTAGACGCGGGGTTCCAGGCCCAACGCCTCCAGCGCCCGGTACCCGCCAATGCCCAGCACGATCTCCTGTTCCAGGCGCAACTGGCGCCCACCGCCGTACAACTCGTCAGTGATATCCTGATCTTCTTTGGAGGCATTGGCGGGGACGTTGGTGTCCAGAAGGTACAGGGCCACGCGCCCCACATCGGCCCGCCACACCTGGGCGTAAACCGGGCGTCCGGGAAAGGGGAGCTCGACGACGAGCGGCGCGCCATCCTCCCGCCGTTCCAGCGTCAAGGGCCAATTGTAGAAATCGTTCTCCTCGTAGATCTCTTGCTGCCACCCGGCGTCATTGAGATACTGACGGAAGTACCCCTCCTGGTAGAGCAATCCGATCCCCACCAACGGTACGCCCAGATCGCAGGACGATTTCACGTGATCGCCCGCCAGGATCCCCAATCCTCCAGCGAATATCTCCATACAATCGGTCAGGCCGAACTCGGCCGAGAAGTAGGCCACGAGAGGTTGATCGGCATGTTCTCCATCGGGTATCTCGTGCTCTCGCCGAAACCAGGGAGACCTGGCCGAGAGGTAGTCTTCCAGGTTTCGGGCCACCCGATCCAGGTGCTCCAGGAAACCCACCTCCTCGGCTGCCTCTTCCAGGCGCCGCTGGCTCACGCTGCCCAGCATCAACACCGGGTTGTGGTTCGTTTCCTCCCACAGTTGATCGTCCAGGCGCCGGAACAACTCGATGGTGTCGTGATTCCACGCCCATCGCAGATTGTACGCCACGTCGCGCAGGCGCTCTAGCGATTCCGGCAACGAGGGCGAAACGGTGAACGTATCGATTGCTTTCATCATATCACTCTCCCTTCATCTTAATCTTATCATTCCGATCTTGTAACTACTCAGCCTGCTGCCCGTTTGCAGCGGATGGGCGGGATAGGCGTTCTGCCAGATGTGTCGTTCGAAGTTGCCCTTTGCAATTGCCAGAGCTTCAGTCATTTGGACTGTTTTCCTCCTCTATCCTCTTCCCGGTTCAGTTCCTGCAATGATACCACGTCCGCCTGAGAATCCAAAATCGAGCGGCGGACGGCGGGCCAATCCCGGTTCGAGCCCAGAATGTTATAGGTGTATCTTCTCAGAAAATCGGGGCAAACTCGCTCGGGCCGGTCTCCTGACCGTGCCCGCTGTGGCTCGGTCGGGAGACCGGCCACAGCTCCCCAACTTATTGAGAAGATACTTATAGGTCTCCAAGGATGGCTACAGCGACGCGCAATCGGTCTCCCGTACCGTTATGATCAGTATATGTGGTATGACGGTGATCGGGCAAGACTTTCAGGTGATCGAAAATCGCCTCACCTATCTGCCGCTGGTATTGCGAGATTTCTGGAATTGATTTTTGGGGTCAATGACACAGGTCAGTAATCAATCGTGCGGGTGCGATGGTAGGGCTTGATGGTGGGGCCCTTGGCTTGCCCCTCTTGCCATAACCAATAGTCGATGTGCAGGGCGGTGATCTCGGGGGCGCGGGAGGCGAGGTCCTGGCGCATCAACTCGGCGGCCCAGATGGTGGCGGCGCGGATTTCGATCTCCTCGCGGCTGCCGGCCGCCAGGGGCTCGCGCCGGTCGATGTGAGCCGCCAGGTGGGGATGGTAGCGCAGAATGCCTAATCGCCTCAGCACCTGGGGCAGCTTGTAATCGGCGAAGACGGTCAGTCGTTCGGCGCGGACCAGATTACCCAATCCCGTTCCGCCAAATGCCTCGTATAGCATCGCCGTCGCCAGTTGGGCCCGCTTGTAAAAGACGATGGTGTGTTCGTCCAGGGCGGCCGTATCGTCGAAAGAAGGGAAGTGAGTCACTAGCAGGTCGACCAGGGCCAACGCGTCGTTTCCGGCCGCCTTGATGAGCCGGATGAAATCCCCGTCGAAGTGTTCGAGCAACCCTCGCCCCACCTCGCGCCAGATGTCCAGGCGCGCCTCGAACATCGGAATCTCCACGTTGCCGCGCAGGATGTGCCGCATACCTGCTGCGGAGATCTCTGCCAGATAGCGCCCCCCGAAGATGGGAAATCCCTCTTCCCTCGCCCGGGCCAGGGCGCCGAGCATACCCCACGCCCCGTCGAGAGGCCGCCCGTGAAAGTCGATAGTCCACTTGGGATCGCCCCAATAGGAGAAGTTGATGGTGTTGAATAGCAAGATCTGGGCCGCCCGGCTTTCGGGTGGGTGAAGGATGAAGACGTCGTCGTCCCAGGTGGGCAGGCGCAACTGTTTCGGTGCGACCCGGGCGCAGACCTGGCGCAGGGGAGCCTCGTCGATGGCGACGTGGCGCAGGTGAGGGATGACCGGGGCGATGGTGTCCAGGATCATCGGGGTATCTTCATTGACGCTTACGCTTCGTCAGCCAGGGCCATCAGGGCATACGTCACGCGCCGGGGATGGCCGGTCAGCAGGTTGTTCATCTCCCAGGTCTGGGCCAAAGAACTCAAGCGCGAACGGGAGATCTCGCCCTGGAAGGCCTCGTACAACGATTTGAGGACAAACTGCCCGTCCAACGCCTCCATCGCGTACCGCACCAATCGCCTTTCGAGCCCGCTGAGGGCCGGGAAAGAGGCTGGCGGGTTGACCTGGGGCGAGATCGCCATCGCGTGCAACATCTCGATCCAGTGGACGAGTTCGTCGATCAATTCCCCCATCTGGAAATAGAGCCGGTTCGACCACTCGGCCCGCCCCTGCATGTCGTGAATGAAGGGCGGCGATGTGGGCGACGTGCCGTAGACCTTGAAAGGAAAGTCGGCCTCGCTGAAAATTCCGGCTCGCGAATTGCTGGCCCGGGCGCGAATGAGGTCCCATCGTTCAGGCGTCACCGCGTGATCGAGGTGCGCCACGGCGATGATGCCCCCAGGCAGGTGCCAGTACCAGGCCACGCCCACCCGTCCCTCGTAACCGGGCGTACGATTTCCGATCTCCTGGAATAGCGTATCCGCCAGGTCAAGGGCGTCGAATGAAGGGTGATACATCGGCATGATAGGTCTCCTAATTTGGGTGTGTTTCAAATGCCTTGCGCGTTGTTTGTAGTGCGCGCGCTGCTAGGCAGCGGCGCTAGGCAGCGGCGCTAGGTAGCGGCTTCAGCGCGCTTTTACGGCGATAAATCGCCTACTACGAGCTTGGCCTCAAATGAAATGAAACACACCCTCCTAATTTGATCGGTTAAGTCCTTAAACGTCCTCGAATCGATCCATCGTGACGTTCTTCCGGACGCCGTCGGGCGTAAAGATCCGCCCATTCATCACCAGGTAAACGCCTGTCGGCAGTGCCTGGGCTGCGATGATAGCACCGCCTACGTTGAAGACCGCGTCGGTTTGCTTAAAGGCCGCCGGTTGCATCGCGCCGGTCAGCACGATGACCTTATCGGTGATGCTCGTCAGCACTCTTGCCGTCTGAATCATCGTGTCGGTGCCGTGGGTGATGACGATGTACCGGTCAAGCGATGCAGCTACACGCTCGAAGATCATCTGCCGGTCGTCGTCGGTGAGTTCCAGGCTATCTTTCTTCAACAGGGATTCGATCTCGTAATCGATGGTGACGTTGGCTTCCACCAACGCTCCCGCGATTGCCGGTTCCCCGACGACGAAGGCGCTCTCGTGCGTCGCGTAATATTTGTCGATCGAGCCGCCGGTGGTGAAGATTTTTATCTTTGGGATAGTCATAACAGCTTCAGCATTTTCTCCGTCGTCTTCAGGCCGTGACCTGTGAAAACGGTGACGATGGTCTCGTCGGCCGGGGCCCGGCGCACGTATTGGCGGACGCCGGCGATGCTCGCCGCAGCGCTCGGCTCAATGTAGAATCCCCAGCGGCAGATGTCTTTCAGCGCCTGCTTGATCTCGTTTGCGCTCACGGCCAAGAAATGTCCCCCGCTCCCGCCCACCGCGCGGAGGATCTGCGGCCCCCGGACTGGCTCGGCGATGGCGATCCCCTCGGCCCACGTCGCTTGCGCGTCGATGGGCGTGGGTGCTTCTTGCCCTTGCTGGAAGGCGCGATAGAGCGGCGCGCAGTTCGCCGCCTGGACAGCGATGATTTTGGGCCGCCGGGAGACGACGCCAGCGGCGAGCAACTCCTCGAATCCCAGGTGGGCGCCCAGAAGCAACGTGCCGTTCCCCACGGGCAGGATCACGGTATCAGGCGTGTGCCAACCGAGCTGCTCGCATACCTCGAAGGCGAAGGTCTTGGTTCCCTGGAAGAAGATGGGGTTCCAGACGTGGCTGGCGTAGTAGGTCTGTTGGGCGGCTTCGAGGGCGGCGCGGGCAGTGTCCTCCCGGCTGCCCGGGATCTGGTGCAGGGTGGCCCCGTACCCTTGGATCTGGGCCAGCTTGCCGGCCGTCGTGCTCGCCGGGACGAAAATGTCGCAGCGCACGCCGGCCCGGGCGCAGTAGGCCGCGATGGCGCTCCCGGCGTTGCCGGACGAATCCTCGACGACGTGGCGAATCCCCAGCTCCTTGACCTTGCTGACCAGGACCGAGGCGCCGCGATCCTTGTAGGAGCCGGTGGGGAAGAGGTGATCCTGCTTGACCAGCACCTCTCGCCCGTCGACTTCGACGGGAATCAGGGGTGTGAAACCCTCGTCGAAGGAGACGACGTGGGCGTCGTCCCGGATGGGAATGGCCTCCCGGTAGCGCCACATCGTCGGCTTGCGGCGTGCGATGCGCTCTCGATCAAAGACGGGCTCGAAAGCCGGATCGAAAGCAACGTCCAGGAGCGCGCCGCAATCACACCGCCAGCGGGCCTCGTCCAGGGGGTAGGCGGCGGCGCAAGCCTGGCAGATCAACTGGCCTGTCATCTCTATGCACTACTTCTTCAGCGCTTGAGGGCCGCGATGGCCTCGATCTCGACCAGGAACCCGTAGTGGAGTTCCCTGGTGGGGACGACGGCGCGGGCGGGGCGGTGATCGCCGAAGAACGCGGCGTAGACCGCGTTGACCCGGCCCCACAGCGAGATATCGGCGACGTAGACCGTCGTCTTGAGCACGTGGTCGACGTCGCTCCCGGCGGCCCGCAGGATCGCGGCGACGTTTTCGAGGGCCTGCTGGGTCTGCTCCTCGATGGAGCCGAGGCGTTTCTCACCGGTCTGTGGGTCGATGGCCAACTGACCGGAGACGTAAACTACGCCATCGTGAACGAGCGCCTGGGCGTAGTGTCCGGCGGGGTGTGGGGCTTGATCGGTCGATATTTCCCTCATCTTGAGTCCTCTGTTCCTTTCTTATGTCTTCTAGGTCTGGCGATCGATCCACTGGGCGGCGGCTTGCGGCAAGAGCGTCACGGATCCCTGGCGGATCGTCGGATGGGGCAGCGATTCGAGGAAAAATGGGCCGTAGCTCTTGGTCAACAGGCGCTTGTCGAAGACAGCGACGACGCCCCGGTCGCTGCGGGTGCGAATCAGCCGTCCAAAGCCCTGCAAGAAACGGAGGATTGTCTCTGGCACGGCGTAATCGAAGAAGGGCTGCTCGAAGGTCTCGGAGCGGGCGGCGAAGATCGGATCACTGGGCACGCTGAAGGGGAGTTTGGCGATCGCCAGGCAACTCAGAGCCTCGCCGGGCACGTCGACCCCTTCCCAGAAACTGCGCGTGCCCAGGAGCACCCGGCGCTCGCCCGTGCTGAAGTTCTCCAGCAGTTGGACCCGTGAAACACCCTGTCCCTGGGCCTGCACCGTGATCCCGGCCTGGGTCAGGGGGGCTTTGATGGCCTGCAAAGTGGATCGCAATTGACTGTAAGAGGTGAACAGGGCCATAGCCCGTCCCCCGGTGGCCCGGAAAAGGGCCGCCATGCCCTGCTCCACCGCCCGCTGATACCCCTGCTGACCAGGCTCCGGGATGTCGTCGATCAGGTAGACCAGCGTCGAGTTTTCGTAGTCGAAGGGAGAGCCAACGACCAATTCGTCGGCGTCCCAGGCATTCAAGCGCTCGCGCAGGAAATCGAAGGATCCCCCAATCTGGAGCGTGGCCGAGGTGAGAATGACCGATTCCTTCTCGTGGAACAGGTGCTTCTCCACCATCGGTCCGACGTGGAGCGGCGCGGCGTGCAAGCGCAGGGCGTCTCGCCGGACGTTGCGCTCGATCCAATAGATCAGATCGTCATCCGGATCGTAGATCATCTGACTGATTTGATCACCGGCCTTTTTTAGCTGGCGGGCAATCCCCAGGACGTGGGTCTGCAGATCCTTGGCCTCCGAAACGTTAAAGGCGTCTATCTCGCCCAGCCCTCGGATGAGTTCTTCCAGGGTATCCACGATGGCCTTCACCGGCATGTAGGCGTTGTCCCAGGTGATCTCCACCGTTTCCCAGGCTGGTTGCACTCGTAACCCGGGGGTGACGCGCATCCGAAAGGCGTACTGGTCACGGCGCCCCTGCTGGTGTTCCTCGACGAATTCCTCCAGAGCCTCGAAGAATGGGGTCAATTGCTCTAGCGCTCGCCGGGCGGTTATCCCCACCTTGCCGATCGACAATTCGACCTTGGCCATCATCGCCTCGGGCAGACCGACCTTTTGGCACTGCCCCATCACGTCGGCCAGCAGCCCGGTCACGCGACCGTTGGGCCGCACGTGGCCGATTTCACGCAGCGTACGCCGCAGGCGGACTTGATCGGTCTCGAAGTGCAGGCCGTTGGTGGTGGCCGATTCCAGGTGATGGGCCTCGTCCACGATGAGGTGTTTGTATTCAGGGAGCACCCGGTTTTGGACGGCCACGTCGGCCAACAGGAGGGCGTGGTTGACGATGATGAGGTGGGACGACTCGGCCGCTCGCCGGGCGCCGTAGAAGTAACAGGCGCCCTGTTGAAAATACCGGCAGCGCTCCGGGTTACAGCCCTCGTTGTCGGCCGAGAGCCGGCGCCAGATAGCCTGTTCGACCGCATCGGGAAGAAACAGACGGTCGCCGTCGCCAGCGCCGTCGCCAGCGACGGCGCTGGCGCCCAATAACCAGACCAGGATTTTGGCCAATACCCGGGCCTCTTCGGCGCTGCGAGCGCCCCGGCGGCGCGTGGCCTGGAGACGGGCCTGGCACAGGTAGTGGGAGCGGCCCTTCAACACCGTGGCCCGGAAGTCGATGGGCAGGATGCGGGCCAGGGTAGGGAGGTCTTTCTGGTAGAGCTGTTCCTGCAGGTTGATGGTGTTGGTGGAGATGATCACCGGTTGGCCGTTCTGGACGCCCCAGTAGACGGCGGGAATCAAATAGGCCAACGATTTCCCGACGCCGGTAGGGGCCTCGACCAACAAATGATCTTTGCCATTCAGTGCCTGGGCCACGCGGCGCAACATCGCTACCTGCTGCGGGCGGTGCTCGTAACCGGGCAGCTTGGCGTAAAAGGCGCCGTCTGTCTCCAGGAGCGCGGCCAACCCATCCACATCGAGGGGAGTCGGCTCGGCGGCCGCCTGCAGCCGGCGCGCCTTGCGCGAGACGTCCATCAGCTGCGTCGGCGTCAGAATCTGCTGCACCGACTGATCCGGCACGCGCTGGCCCGGTGGCCGGTGGGCTGCGGCCTTCAGCGCTTCCTGGAAGAAACGGCCAGCGGCCCATTTCCCCCGCTTGCCCTGATGGACAATTTCCTTTAAAATCCTTAGGGGCAGCATCTGGGCCCGGTCGAACAACTCACCGAAGAGCTGTTGCGAGGCCACGGCGTCGTCCAATGCCCGGTGGGCGTGTACTATATTGATGCCCACCATCTGGGCCAGGGATTGGAGGCTGTAGCGTTCGGCGTCGGGGCAGAGCACGCTGGCCAACTCGAAGGTGTCAAGGTAATCGTTTGTGAATTGATCGGAGTGCTGTTGGAGAAAGGCCAGGTCGAAGTTGACGCTGTGGCCCACCACCGGCGTCTTGCCCACGAAGCGGGCCAGCGCTGGCAGCACGTCGAACAGCCCCGGCGCATCGGCGACGTCCTCGTCACGGATCCCGGTCAGCTCGGTGATCTTGAGCGGGATGGGCCGACCGGGATCTACGAAGGTCGAGAAGGTGTCTAATGTTTGGTCACCGCGAAACTTGACGGCGCCAATCTCTATGATGGCGTCCCGTTCGGCGCTCAGGCCGGTGGTCTCCAGATCGAGAGCAACGTACGTTTGTGACATAGTGACTCATTTCTAGTCTGCAAGCAACTACTCACCTTGTGCCCGCCGGATCACAATCCGGCCGCCGGATCACAATCCGGCCGCCGGATCACAATCCGGCCACTTGCAGGCAACGTGCTGGCTTCTGTCACCAACCTGCCCATAGCCCGTGCGACATCGGCGCGGATTGTGATCCGCACCGCACACGTAGGCTGAGTAGTTACGTCTGCAATAGGCAGCAAGGGCATTATACCCCAGGGGCTGGGATGGGACAAGGCAGCTTTTCTAGCAAACAGGAGAATAAGATGATTTCTGAAAGCGCTGTTCGTGTGCGTGAAAATATCCAGCAGGTGATCGTCGGCAAGGATGAGGTGATCGACATGGCGATGGTCGCCGTGCTCTGTGAGGGGCACGTCTTGTTGGAGGACGTCCCCGGGATCGGCAAGACGATGCTGGCCCGTTCTATCGCCAGGACGTTGGGGTGTCGTTTCCAACGCATTCAGTTCACGCCGGACCTGCTCCCTTCGGACGTGACCGGGATCAACTACTTCAACCAGAAGAATCAAGAGTTCGAGTTCCGGCCGGGGCCGGTGCTTTCCCACGTTGTCCTGGCCGACGAGATCAACCGGGCCACCCCGCGCACCCAGTCGGCGCTATTGGAGGCTATGCAGGAGCAGCAGATCACCATCGACGGCGTCACCCATCGCTTGCCGCGCCCGTTCATGGTCCTGGCGACCCAGAATCCCATCGAGCTTGAGGGGACCTTCCCCCTGCCCGAGGCGCAGGTCGATCGTTTCCTGATCAAACTGCCGATGGGGTATCCCACCGAGGAAGAGGAGCACCAGATACTTTTGCGTTTTCAACGAGAGGATCCCCTGGAGGATTTGGAAGCGGTCACCAAGCCGGATGAACTGACCGAGATGCAGTGGGCGGTGCGCCAGGTGCGGGTCGAGAATTCGGTGCGGAAATACATCGTGGATGTCGTGCGGGCGACGCGCGCTCACCCGGAGATCCAGCTGGGCGTGAGCCCCCGGGGGACGTTGGCGCTGTACAAGTGCGCCCAGGCGTGGGCGGCGATTCGAGGCCGGGAATACGTCCTGCCCGACGACGTCAAGCTGCTGGCGCCCTACGTACTCACGCACCGCATCATCATCAGTCCTGCGACGCGGCTGCGGGGGCGGGAGATCGCCGACGTGCTGATGGACGTCATCGACACGGTGCCGGTGCCCGTCGAAAGGATATAGGGGCCGTGCGCTCATCGAGAGGACGTCCCCCGGCGGGGATGCGAGATCAAGAAGCAGTCGATCCCGGCGAGGCCCGGACCGACGAAGAGGTCATGTCGGTGGCGCGGACGGCGCTGGTCGAGGACGAGCGCCGCTCCCAGTTCAGCGTCGTCTGGTTCGAGATGATCGTCCTGGTGATCGTCGTCGGGCTGATCCTGCGCCAACAGGCGCTGCTCATCCTGGGCGCCTGTCTGCTGGTCGTCGTCCCTGTCTCCTGGTGGTGGAAACAGGTGGCGCTGCGCCGCGTCGAGTACGAGCGTTACTTCGACAAATGGCGCGCCTTTCCCGGCGAAACGTTCGAGATGACGATCCGCATCACCAACCGCAAGTTGCTCCCCCTGAGTTGGCTGGAGGTTAGCGACGAGATCCCGATGGCTCTCCCGTTGGCGGAAGGGGTGCTGGCGCCCACATACGCCCCGCAGATTGGCCGGCTCGAGGCGGTATTTTCGCTGCGCTGGTACGAACGCCTGCAACGCCGGTACCGGTTGCGTTGCCCGGCGCGCGGTATCTACACCCTGGGACCGGTTTACCTCAAGTCGGGGGACATTTTCACCCTGTTCGAGCAGCAGGGCCACTTGCCCATTCGAGACCGGGTGGTGATTTATCCCCAGATCTGGGCGATGGAAGATCTGGGGCTGCCCGCCAAGGAGCCCTTCGGCGAGCGCAAGACCCCCTATCTCCTGATCAAGGATCCCCTGCGCACCCGGGGCATCCGCGATTACCATCCCGAGGACGACCTGCGCTACGTCCATTGGAAGGCGACCGCCCACCGGGGCGAGTTGCAGGTGCGAGTGCTGGAACCCACGGCGACGCTCAACCTGGTCATTCTGCTCAACGTGAACACCTTCGAACATCACTGGCAGGGCGTCATTCCAGAACTTTTCGAGCGCACCATCAGCGTGGCTGGCTCGCTGGCGACCTGGGCGGTGGGACAGAAGTACAAGGTGGGCCTGGTCGCCAACGGCAGCTGGCCTCTCTCAGATCAGCCGGTGCGGGTGCCGCCGGGTCGCTCTCCCAGCCAGTTGACGGCCATCCTGGAATCGTTGGCCGCCGTGACCAGTTTCGCCACGATGTCGATCGAGGAGTTGTTGCGCCGCGAAAGCCCGCGCCTGCCCTGGGGAGCTACATTGATCGTGGTGACCGCCATCGTGACCGAGCCGTTGGCCGCGTCGATCCTGCGCCTGCACGACGCCGGGCGGCAGATTGCGTTGGTCTCGCTGGCCGACGAGCCTCCACCGCGCATCGAAGGGGTTCCGACGTACCACTTGTCTGAATCGACGCCGATCTTCCAACAGCGGGAAAGCGGCATCCAGAACGCGCGGAGAGCGCTGCAAGCGGCCGGGTTGGGCGCCATCGTCGATGGAGGGACGCCCCATGCGCCAACACGAGATCCCATCCAGGGGGAGGTAGCCGGTGAATAGATTCTTCAGCCGCGCGCGCCACGAGATGGTATTGGTCTCCCTGGGCGTGATGGACGTGTGCGTGATTGCGCCCCTGTTTGCCGCGATTCTCTCGATCATCCTGGGGACGGCATCGCTGCTCCCGGTGACCGGCCTCGTCCTCGTCGTAATTCTCGGCATCCATTACGTCATCCGGCTGGGGTTGCGGGTCCCGTTGGCCCCCTGGACACGCTCGGCGCTCCTGGGATTGGGGATGTTGGTCAGCGCGTTGTTCGTGGTCCACCGGCTGTTTTACGCTTCGACCCCTTTCTGGCATCCCGCCTGGCTCGTCGAGGCATTCGATAAATTGCTACGCGAGGGATTGACGCAGGACGTCGCCGTGTTCTTGTTGACTGTGTTCCTGTGGTGGCGCGGCATCGTCCTGACCCAGCGCCGCCTCGACAGCGAGAGCGTTGCCTTCCGCTTTCGCCTGGGCGTGGTGATGTTGGCCGTGACGGTGGCGGTAGCCGGCATCATTTTCGAATGGGCGTTGGAGGGTTTCGTCTTCGTCTTTTTCTTTGTCAGCCTGACGGGCATCGCGCTGGCGCGGGCCGAGGAGGTCGGCGAGCAGCGGGGGGGAAGTCAGTCGCCCTTTGGGTGGCCATGGCTGGCGATGATCGCCATGACGGCCACGGTGATCCTGGTCGTCGCGGCGGGCCTGTCAACTCTCATCACGGGTGAGAATCTCGGACGGTTGGCGCTACCTTCATTGTCGATCCTGCGCTATCTGTTGGAAGGATTGCTTTACCTGGTGTTCGCCTTGCTCGACGTCATTTTGCGGGGGATCATCCGGTTGTTGGGTGGGGTTTTCAAGGGCGTCGACTTCGGCGGTCTCGACGGACTCGTCGGGACGCCGGCCCCGCCCTCGGTGGGAGAGCCCGGAACGCCGCCGCTGACGCCCGAGCAATTGGCGATGATTCGAACGCTCGGCACCATCGGAGGCATTCTCTTTCTCCTGGCTATCGTGGCCTTTTCACTGCGCAAATTGCGCGCCCGCCGGGAGCGGGATCAGGCCGAGATGCGCGAATCGGTGTGGCAGGGGATGAACCTGCGCCAATCGCTGGCGGATATGTTGCAAGAGGGGCGCGAAAGACTGGGCGACGCCGCGGATGCGTTGGGCCACTCGGGGCTGGGGCGTCTGTTTGCCGCGATGACCATCCGGCGCATCTACGCCCTGCTGAATGCGCTGGCGGCGGAACAGGGATACCCCCGTGCGCCCCAGGAGACGCCCTACGAATACCTGCCGGTTCTCACCGATGCCTATCCGGCACACGTAGAAGACTTGCAGCGCATCACCGACGCCTACGTCGCTGTGCACTACGGGGAGGTCCCCGAAAGCGTGCAGGCCCTGGAGGCGATTCGCGCAAGTTGGGATCAGGTGCGGAGAGAGATGAGAGATGAGAGTGGAGAGTAGAGAGGAGAGAGGGAATACGACGCCTTGCGCTTGGGGACGTTTGAGGTATACTGGGGGAGCGCCGAAAAATAAGAGGGCCTACTATGCCCAATCCGAATGACGACATAAAATCACAGCGCCAACGAGAGTCCCGCAGGATTTTGGATCGGCTGGCGTGCGTTCTCCCACCGATTCTCTCGTGTCATCCCGTGGACGCGGCCTACGTCTACGGTTCGGTGGCACGGGGGACGGTGACCGCCTTCAGTGACGTGGATATTGCCCTGCTCCTGTCCACCTCGATGCCGCCCTACGAGCGCTTGATGTTCGAGATGACGCTCCAGGGGGAAATCGAGATCCAGGGGGGCGATCTTCCAACGGTCGACGTGCGGACGCTCAACGAAGCACCGTTGATGGTTCGGGGACGGATCGTGCAACAGGGTATCCTGGTCTACGAGGGAGACCACGCGCGCCGGGTGGCCTTCGAGGTGGCGACCCGTAAGCGATATTTCGATTTCGCGCCCAAGGCCCGGCGCTGGCGGGATGCGTTTCTACAGCGCGTTCACCGGGAGGGATTGCGTTCGCATGGTTGATCCAGATACCCTGGCCTCTATCCTCAGCAACCTGAGAGATTCCTTGGAGAAGTTGGATATCCTGGCTGCATTGCCACAAGATCTCTTGAGCCAGGATTTTACCAACTTAGAGAGTGCCAAGCATCTGCTACAGGTTTCTATTGAGTGCTGCCTGGACGTTGCACATCACATCGTTGCCGACGAGGGCTACCAATCGCCTGAGAATAACTATGATACCTTCGTATCATCTCAATAAACCGGGGCAAACTCGCTCGGGCCGGTCTCCTGACCGTGCCCGCTGTGGCTCGGTCGGGAGACCGGCCACAGCTCCCCAACTTATTGAGAAGATACATACCTTCGTTGTTTTAGCGGAGCATGGCGTCCTGCCCGATCACTTCATGCCTACCCTGCGACAGATGGTCAGTTTTCGTAATCGCGTGGTGCACCTCTATTGGGATGTGGATGATATCGTCGTCTATCGCATTCTGCAAGAAAATCTGGACGACTTTGAAACGTATATTGGCTACGTGTTAAACTTTATTCAGTCAGACTCGGGTAATCCGGAGCCAACAAAGGACTCATGATTATCAGATACCAAGAGGATAAAATAGTGTTCACGTTAAATCACCGCCGTACATGAAGACAGGCCTGGGGCGCCGGTTGGCGCCTGCAGGCCAGCCCGCACACGTCGGGGGGCGGTGCTTCAACCGTGCCCTGAGTTTGGACGTGGTGCGCCCTCCTGAAGGGCGAACGACCGCCGCCGGCGTGTGCGGGATTTCGCAGTAACTCGCGAAATCCCTTTTCTTTTTGGAAAACCCGCCAGCGGCGGTTTTCGCTTTACCTTCATTGGCCTTCCACGATGTGGCCTTCGGCTCGATTGGCGCGTTTGCCAGTGACGAGGCCCCGTGGAAAATCATACCTTCAAGGAGGTTTATCTATGTCTGAACGTCTTACCCGTTTCTTTGCCTCGCGTTGGGGCGTCATACTGGCCGGGGCCGTCATCGGCATCCTGGCCTCCCTTCTCCAGGCGGCCGGCAATCCACCAAACATGGGCATCTGTGTGGCCTGTTTCGAGCGCGATATCGCCGGCGCCCTGGGATTGCACCGGGCCGCCGTCGTCCAGTACGTCCGGCCGGAGATCATCGGTTTCATGCTGGGCGCGCTCGTGGCGGCGTTGGTCTTCCGCGAGTTCAAGGCCCGGGCCGGTTCGGCGCCCATCGTGCGCTTCTTCCTGGGTGTGTTTGCCATGATCGGCGCATTGGCCTTCCTCGGCTGCCCCTGGCGGGCGCTCCTGCGGCTGGCCGGCGGCGATCTGAACGCCATCATCGGCCTGGGCGGCCTGACCCTCGGCGTCGCCATCGGCGTCCAATTCCTCAAATCCGGCTACAACCTGGGGCGTTCTCGCACGACCTACCCCGCCGTCGGGTGGATCATGCCAGCGTTTATGGCGGGCTTGCTGTTTCTGCTGCTCTTCAACGTCAAGACCGGTGAGAGCGGCGCGCTGTTCTTCAGCGAGGCGGGGCCGGGCGCGATGCGCGCCGCAATCTGGATCTCGCTCGGCGCGGGGCTGCTGATCGGCTTCCTGGCCCAACGCACCCGCTTCTGCACGATGGGTTCCATCCGCGACGTGATCCTGATGAACGACACCCATCTCGTCAGTGGCGTCGGCGCGCTGCTGGCAGCGGCCTTCGTCACCAACCTGGCGCTGGGGCAGGTGCGCTTCGGCGTCTTCGGCCAGCCGGTGGCCCACAGCCAGCACCTGTGGAACTTCCTGGGGATGGGGTTGGCCGGCCTGGCCTTCGCCCTGGCGGGCGGATGTCCGGGCCGCCAGCTCTTTCTCGCCGGGGAGGGAGATGGGGACGCCGGGGTCTTCGTGCTGGGGATGATCACCGGCGCGGCCCTCGCCCACAACTTTATGCTGGCCGGCAAACCGGACAACGTCGAGACCGGCTTGCTCGGCGGCATAGGCCCTTACGGCATGGTCGCCGTCCTGTTAGGGTTAATCGTCTGCCTCGTCATCGGGTTCACGATGCGAGAAAAGTACAGTTAAATAGAGAGGAGAGTATCGAATGGCTAAGCAAGTGGATGCGCGTGGTTTTTCCTGTCCGCAACCGGTCATCATGGCCCGTCAGGCGATCCAGGCGGGGGAATTCCCCATCGACATCCTGGTGGAGACGGTCACCTCGCGCGAGAACGTCAAGCGCGCGGCCGAGAATTTAGGCTGCCAGGTGACCGTCGAAGAGATGGGGAATGAATTCAAGTTGACCCTCAGCAAATGATGCAAATGGATGGATGGATGGATGGATGGATGGAGAGAGAGAGGGAAGCTCACGTATCCATTCATCCACCCATTCGCCGACTCGCCGACTCGCCGACTCGCCGACTCGCCGACTCGCCGACTCGCCGACTCGCCGACTCGCCGACTCGCTGACTCGCTGACTCGCTGACTCGCTGACTCGCCGACTCGCCGACTCGCTGACTCGCCGACTCGCTGACTCGCTGACTCGCTGACTCGCTGACTCGCTGACTCGCTGACTCGCTGACTCGCTCATTCGCTGATTCGCTTTTGGAGGTTTATGATGATCTATTTCGACAACGCCGCCACGTCCTGGCCCAAGCCGCCTGCTGTGCTCGAGGCGATGGCGCACTTTCTCAACGAGACCGGTGCCAATCCGGGACGGGCGGCCCACCGGCGGGCGATCGCATCGGGACGCATCGTGTATGAGGCGCGTGAGGCGGTGGCGACGCTGTTCAACGCGCCCGATCCGCTGCGCGTGGTCTTCGGTCCCAACGTGACCGAGGCGCTCAACCTGGCGCTGGCGGGCTACCTGCGGGCGGGCGATCACGTCATCACCAGCTCGATGGAGCATAATTCGGTCATGCGCCCGCTGCGAGCGCTGGAGCAGGCAGGGGTCAAGTTGACGGTCGTACCATGCTCGCCGGCGGGTTTTCTCGATCCGGCCGGCGTCGAGGCTGCGATACGGCCCAACACAATTATGGTAGCCCTCAACCACGCATCCAACGTGACGGGCTCGATCCTGCCGGTGGCCGAGGTGGGCCGGATCTGCCGCCAGCGCGATCTACTGCTGCTGGTCGATGCGGCCCAGCCCGGCGGGGCGTACCCGGTCGATGTGCAGGCCGACCGGATCGATCTGCTGGCCTTCACCGGCCACAAGGCGCTGTGTGGGCCGATGGGCACGGGCGGGCTGATCGTCGGCGATCGGGTAGACGTGGCGCGATTGAGACCGCTCAAGCGGGGCGGCACCGGCAGCAACTCGGAACTGGAGGAGCAGCCGGACTTCCTGCCCGATATGTGCGAGAGCGGGACGCCCAACGCGGTCGGCCTGGCGGGGCTGGCGGCGGGTGTACAGTGGGTGCTGGAGCAGGGGGTAGCGGCGATTCGCGCCCACGAGGTCGAGCTGACCCGGCGCCTGATCGGCGGGCTACAATCGATCCCCGGCGTGACCGTCTACGGCGGGTTGGACCCCGAGCGCCAGACGGCGACCGTCTCCTTCAACGTCGCCGGGAAAGCGCCCTCCGAGGTCGGCTTGCGCCTGGACGACGAATATGGCATCATGTGCCGGGTGGGCTTGCACTGCGCGCCGGCCGCTCACAAGACGATTGGTACGTTCCCGGACGGGACGGTGCGCTTTGGGCTCAGCACGTTCAACACGTTGGACGAAGTCGACGCAGCGGTGCAAGCGGTCGCCAAACTCGCACAGGAGGTTAACTAAATCCGATGTATAGAGATCGATACGCTGTGATCCTGATGCATTCCACCAGCCACGCCATCCGCGCCGAGAAGTTGCTTTATCAAGCGGGTATCGAATCGAAACTGATCCCCGCCCCCCGCCATCTGAGTTCCGATTGCGGCGTGTGCCTGCGGATCGAGCGAGCCGACGTGGAGCAAGCGCGGAAAACGTTGGAGGATTCGAGGATGGAGATTGAGGGCGTTCACGAGATTTAGCGGCAATACCTGCTTCACTTTCAAAAGCGATGTGATATAATCTGGGGATTAGAGAGGTTTTTGAAAGTCAATGTAGGGTAGACTGAGTAATTACGGATTGCGTCATCTATGCCAGCAAATCTCCCGCCCGTATATTTCAAAATAGAAGAGGAATATCGCTCGGCCAGAACGCCCGAAGAAAAGATCGCCTGCATCGAGGAGATGATGAGCGTCATCCCCAAGCACAAGGGCACCGATCACCTGCGGGCCGATTGGCGGCGGCGGTTGGCCAGGCTCAGGGACTCATCTGAGGCGCAAAAACGGACCGGGCGGCAGGTATCCCCTTTTCACATCGACAAGGAGGGCGCGGGCCAGGTCGCCGTCATCGGCCCGGCCAACGTGGGGAAATCGGCCCTGGTGGCGGCGTTGACCAATGCGACCCCCCAGGTCGCCGAGTATCCTTTCACCACCTGGACGCCCACCCCCGGTATGATGCCCATCGACAACATCCAGGTGCAACTGATCGACACGCCGCCGCTGGACGCCGATCACGTCGAAGCGGAACTGATCAACCTGATCCGCCGGGCGGATCTGCTCCTGCTGCTGGTGGATCTGCAGGCCTTTCCCATCGAACAGTTGGAAAACACCATCGCCTTTCTGGAAGAGCGACGTGTCATTCCTGAACATCTGAAGGATAGCTATAGCGGAGATCGGCGCGCTGTCTTTATCCCCCTGCTGGTGCTGGTCAACAAGACCGACGATGAGGATATGGATGGAGATTTTGAAGTCCTGTGTGAGCTGCTGGAGGGGGAGTGGCCCTTGCTGCCCATCTCGGTCGCCGAGGGCCGTTACATCGAACGGATGAAGCAAGCGGTATTTGAAAAGTTGAACATCATCCGCATCTATTCCAAGCCGCCGGGGAAGGAGGCGGACCTCAGCGCGCCGTTTGTGATGGAAAAGGGGGGGACGGTGGAGATGTTCGCCGGGAAGATCCACAAGGATTTCCTGGAACAACTCAAGTCGGCCCGCCTGTGGGGCAGCGCCGCCTACGACGGGCAGTTGGTGGGTCGGGACCACGTCTTGCAGGATGGGGACATCGTCGAATTACGTACGTAGGTTGGTATGTTGGTATGTTGGTAGATTGGTAGACTGGTAGATGGGTGGGTAGGATGAGTAGAGCAGAAATTCGTCTGACGGCGTTGGCCAGCGCGGCGGGTTGAGCGGCCAAGCGCGGGCCGGAGGCCCTGGCGCAGGTGCTGCGCCCCCTGGAAAATATGTTCCCCGCTGACCAACACCCGGAGTTGATGGTCGGGTTGGCGGTCAGCGACGACGCCGCTGTCTATCGGATCAACGACGAGGTTGCCGTCATCCAGACCCTCGATTTCTTTACCCCGGTGGTCGATGACGCCTATGATTATGGCGCCATTGCCGCCGCCAACGCGATGAGCGACGTCTACGCGATGGGGGGGCAGGTTGCCCTCGCTCTCAACATCTGCGGCTTCCCGCCTGATTTGCCGCCGGACATCATCAGCGAGATCCTGCGGGGTGGAGCGGAGAAGATTGCCGAGGCCGGGGGCGTTCTGGCCGGCGGTCACACGGTGGACGCCAAGGAGCCCACGTATGGCCTTGCGGTGATGGGCCTGGTTCACCCCGACCGGGTGTTGACCAAGGGCGGCGCCCGACCCGGGGATCGGCTGCTGCTGACCAAGCCGCTGGGCGTCGGTCTCATCACCACGGTGCTCAAGGCTGGCATAGCCGAAGAGAGTCACGTGGCGGCCGCTGTCGAGAGCATGAAGCGGCTCAACCGGGATGCCGCCGACCTGATTCAACGGGTTGGCGTGCACGCCTGCACCGACGTCACTGGATTTGCCCTGCTGGGGCACGCCTACGAGATGGCCGAGCGGAGCGACGCGCGATTCCATTTCCATTTCCCCGATCTCCCCTTCCTGGAGGGCGCGAAACAACATGCCGAGGACAATCTCTTCCCCGGTGGTGCGTGCCGCAATCGGGATGCCTATATCCATCACGTGACGTTCTCGCCGGAACTTTCGGAGGAGATGCAATTGCTGCTCTTTACGCCCGAGACGTCGGGTGGGTTACTCGTCGCCGTCTCCCCAGAAAATCTACCTCCGCTCCTAGACCTTTTCGAGGCGGCCGCCCATCCATGTTGGGTTGTCGGCGAGGTCGTCGAAGGGCGAGGCATCGCTGTCACCGTTTAAGATCGGTCTCTTCCACATCTTTCTTTTTCTGGGAGAGCGTTTCACGACTGGGACAAAGGCTTTTTCGTGTATAATGGACGTCATGTGAGCGTTTCTCCACCGACACACGGGGGAGATCGCCGAAGCACCATCAGCGAGCCATCTTCTAGTTCTAGTAGGAGGGAGCAAACATGGCAAAAGCGCACGAAGCGATCGTCGTTTACGGCACCACCTGGTGCCCCGATTGCAAAAGAGATACTGGACCGGGACACCGACGAAACTAAAGTGTGGCACCCCGATGGCGTGTTCGTCTTCATCGGCGTGAGCCCCAACAGCGACTTCCTGCCCCGGGAGATCGAACGCGACCGGCGTGGTTTCGTGACGACCGATAAGGCGATGCAGACCTCGCTCAAGGGAATCTTCGCCGCCGGCGACGTACACGCCTGATCGACGGCCCAGGCCGCCTCGGCCGCTGGCGAAGGCGCAGCCGTCGCGCTGATGATGCGCGATTATCTCCGAACGATAGCGTAAAGAACAATTCAGAATTTTACGGAAGGAGGCTGGCGAATGCCTCGTGACATCCCGGTCGGAAACGGCTCCTTGTTGATCAATTTCGACTCACGCTACCGGTTGCGCGATCTCTACTGGCCCCACGTCGGTCAGGAAAATCACACCGCTGGCCATCCCTGCCGCTTAGGTGTCTGGATCGACGGGCAGTTCAGTTGGGTAGATGGCAAAGCGTGGTCCCGCACGCTGGCCTACGAACCCGATACCCTGTCCACCCAGGTCACCCTCTACAACCCGGCCCTGAACCTGCGCTTGATCTGCCAGGACGTGGTCGACTTCGAGGAGAATCTCTACGTGCGCCGGATCACGGCGATGAACATGGCGGAGGAAGAGCGGGAATTGCGGCTCTTCTTCACCCACGATTTCCACATCAGCGGCCACGAACTCGGCGATGCGGCCTACTACGAGCCAGAAAGACGCGCCGTTTTCCATTACAAGGGGAAACGGTGGTTTATGATGAACGTGGGCCAGGCCACCATCGCCGAATGGGAGATAGGCATCGATCAATGGACGGTAGATATCAAAGAGGCCCCGGTCGAGAAGTGCCCATGGCGCGACGCCAAGGATGGGCAGCTTTCGGGCCACGCCGCGGCCCAGGGCAGTGTCGATTCCGCCATCGCCCTCCACCTGACCGTGCCCGGGCGCGACGAGGCCACGGGCTGGTACTGGATCGCCGTGGGCGAGAACTTCCGGCAGGTCACGCGCCTCGACCGGGCCGTCCGCCGCAAGGGGCCGGAACATTTCCGGGAGCGCACCTGTAATGACTGGCGCCTGTGGGTAGCCAAGGAGAATCGGAGCCGGGAATTCGAGCGTCACATGGACGAACTGCCCCACGACGTCCGGAACCTGTACCGCCGCAGCCTGCTGATCCTGCGCACGCAGATCGACGACGACGGCGCCATCGTCGCCGCCAGCGATTCCGACATCACCCACAATCATCGAGATACCTACGCCTACATGTGGCCCCGCGACGGTGCGCTGGTCGCCGCGGCCCTGATCGACGCCGGTTACCCGGAGATCGCCCGCCGTTTCTTCGACTTCTGCCACCGGGTCATCACCGACGAGGGCTACCTGCTGCACAAGTACAACCCCGATGGATCGCTCGCCAGTTCGTGGCACGCCTGGTATTACGAGGGCGAAAAGCCGTTGCCGGTGCAGGAGGACGAGACGGGGCTGGTGCTGTGGGCCCTGTGGCGACACTTCCAGCACTTCCGCGACATCGAATTCGTCAAGGCCCACTACCGGGGGTTGATCGTGCGCGCGGCCAACTGGATGAGCGCCTATCGAGACCGGGAGACCGGGCTCCCCCTCCCATCCTGGGGCCCGTGGGAAGAGCGGCGCGGGGTGTTCGCCTGAACCATCGGCGCCGTCTGGGCCGGACTGCAGGCCGCTGCCAACTTCACCGACGCCTTCGGCGAGACAGAACTGGCCGACGCCTACCGTGAGGCCGCCGAGGAGATCCAGGCCGGGGCCGAGGCCCGCCTGTGGTCGCCCGACCTGGGCCGTTTCGTGCGCATGGTCAACCGGAGGCCCGACGGCCGGTGGGAGAGCGATCCCACCGTCGACGCCTCGCTCTGCGGCCTGTGGTACTTCGGCATGCTCCCGGCCGACGACCCACGCATCGCCGCGACGATGGAGGTGGTCAGGGAGCGCCTGTGGGTCAAGACCGACGTCGGCGGTCTCGCCCGCTACGAGGACGACGGCTACCAGCGGGTGAGCGAGGACGTGAAAAAAGTCCCCGGCAATCCCTGGTTCGTCTGCACGCTGTGGCTGGCCCAGTGGCACGTCGCTACCGCCCACTCGACCGAGAACCTGCAGCCCGCGCTGAACATCCTCAACTGGACCGCTTCTCACGCCTTGCTCAGCGGCGTCCTGGCCGAACAGGTGAATCCTTACACCCACGCCCCCCTCTCGGTCAGTCCGCTCACGTGGAGCCACGCCACGCTGATTTCAACCGTGCGCGAGTACGTGATGAAGCGATTGGAGATACGGGAGAGGTTATTCGACTACGATGAGTAAAACGTAAAGGCGTAAAACGTAAGCAGTGAAGCGCCAGGAACACCTTACGGTATCATCTCAATAAACCGGGGTAATGTAAAGCGGAATGCCATTCCGCCCTACTTCTCCCCTGACTTATTGAGAAGATACACCTTACGCTTTACTTCGCCGTAGCGCGTTTCCTGCTAGCCCATACGCGATACTAACCAATAGGAGAGCCTATGCCAAAACAATTCGACCTGATCGTCATCGGTTCCGGTGCTGGGATGAACGTCGCCGCCCGGGCCGCCGGGCACGGGATGCAAGTGGCCATCGTCGATAACGGCCCCCTGGGCGGGACGTGCCTGAACCGGGGCTGTATCCCCTCCAAGGTCATGCTCTACCCCGCCGACGTCATCCGCACCATCCAGGAGGCCCACGCTGTCGGCGTCCACGCCACGGTGGAGGCAGTGGACTTCGAAAAGATCATGGCGCGCGTGTGGGAAATCGTCCTGGACGGGCGGCGCGAGATGGCATACGGCGTGGCCCAGACAGAGGACGTCACGTTCTTCAACGCCGACGGGGCCTTCGTAGACGCCCACACCCTCCAGGTGGGCGACGAGCGCATCGAGGCCGACACCATCGTCATCGCCGCCGGCGCTCGCCCCCTCATCCCACCCATCGAGGGGTTGGAGGCGATCGGTTACCTGAACAGTGCCACTGTGTTCGACCTCGAAACCCCGCCGGAAAGCCTGATCATCGTCGGCGGCGGCTACATCGCGGCCGAGTTCGCCCACTTCTTCTCGGCCATCGGCGTCCAGGTGACCGTCGTCGGGCGCAACCCGCGCCTCGTTCCCGAAGAGGAACCGGAGATTTCGGAGGTGCTCCAGCGCAAGATGGCCGAATACTGCCAGGTTTACACCGGCTACGAGGCCGTCCGCGCGGAGCGGGCCGGCGACCTCAAGGCCATCACGGCCATCAAACGAACGGGCGACGCCGAGCAGGACGCCGAGTCGCACCCGTCGAACACCAAGACGTTCACTGCCCAGGAAGTCCTGATCGCCACCGGTCGCCGGTCGAACGCCGACATCCTGCAGCCCGAGAGGGCCGGGATCGAGACCATCCGCGGGGGCTGGATCAAGACCGATCCCTACCTGCAGACCAGCCAGGAAAACGTGTGGGCGCTGGGCGACGCCCGGGGCCGGTACATGTTCCGCCACACCGCCAATTACGAGGCGGAGATGGTGTGGACCAACGCCTTCACCGAACACCGCCACGCCGTGGACGAGCACGCCGTCCCCCACGCCGTGTTCACCCACCCCCAGATCGGCTCGGTCGGCCTGACGGAGGCCCAGGCCCAGACCCAGGCCCAGGCCCAGGCGGGCCACGGCGTCCTGGTGGGCATCAAGCGCTACTACGACACCGCCAAGGGCTTCGCCATGGCCGAGGAGACCGGCTTCGTCAAGGTCGTCGTCGAGAACGAGACGGGCCGGATCCTGGGCGCCCACGTCATCGGCCCCCACGCCGCCATCTTGGTTCAGCAAATCGTCTACGTGATGAACAGCCAGGAGGGCAACTACCTCCCCCTGGCCCGCGCCCAGACCATTCACCCGGCGCTGAGCGAGGTCGTGATCGGCGCCCTGGGCAACCTGAGGCCGGCCGGAGAGCACGCTGGGCACCATCACCACCATCATCAGGACGCGCACGGTCACCAGGACAATGAGTGACGAGACGTAACCAATCGGCATAGATGTGCAGTGCGGATCACAATCCACCGCCAATGGTGCACAGGCCATCGGCTGAGTGGTGATGGAAGACAACACATCGCCCGCACGCCGCCGGATTGTAATCCGGCGGGCACAAGATGAGCCATTGCGACAAGACAATGACTGATAAGAGATACGAGAATGACTGATAGTATCATCTCAATAAACCGGGGCAAACTCGCTCGGGCCGGTCTCCTGACCGTGCCCACTGTGGCTCGGTCGGGAGACCGGCCACAGCTCC
>DSAR01000479.1 GCA_011046405.1 Chloroflexota bacterium
ATGAGCGACAGCACGAGGGTCGACCAGAGCCAACCCGGTAACACGGACCCCGTCGGTTCCTGGCGCCGCCTTCTCCGCCTGCGCCCACTGTTGCGCCGCGCGTTGTTATTCGTCGCGCCGTTGACCTGTTGCGTCGCCGCGCTCGTCTCCTGCACCAGGCCCATCCCCGCGACGAGCATCGCCCCGGCGAAAGCCCAGAACGTGGTCCGGGTGGAGGCGATGGCGATCCCGAAGTTGATCTCGATGAAGTGGGCGACGACGGCCGAGAGCATGCCCATCAGAAAGATGAAGTAGGGGTGAAATTCTTTATTTTCGGTCTCCGGGTCTCTGTACGCAGAAAACCCAAAGACGAGCAGGTAAAGGGCCAATCCGCCGACCATCCCGATGGGCACAGCCAATCCAAAGAAATGGAAACCGATCAGGTAAGTGATCAATATGACGGCGACAAGTGCTCCACCAGCCTGCAGGGCGAAGAATAACGTACGGCGCCAGTCCAGGGGCAAGAAACCCATCCACCGCAGCGCGTAGTAGAACACGCCGCCGAAGAGCCAGACGTAGGCCACAAATCCCAAGAAGCCGGTGATCACCCAAGCGTCCATCGTCTCGTTGTGGGAGCGATCGGGCGAGGCGGTGCGGGATTCGTAATGGCCCAGCAACGGGGGGTAAAAGGGATTATAGGCCACGTACATCGACTCGGGGCCGTAACCGACCAGCAGGCGCAGCGAATTGTACGGGTCGGAGCGCCCCTTGGGGTAATCGCTGGTCGGCGGGAACTTGATGGGATCGTGGGGGCTGATGAGATCAAGCGCCCCCTCCCAAATCAAGTTGCGCACCATGCCGGTTCCGCCCTCGTATTGGAGCACCCGGGCGACGCGGCTCAATCCCGGTTGTTCGAGGGCCCATTCGTGAATCGGCCCGCTCAGGTTGATGAGGAAGAAGCCGGCCGAGACAATAACGATCAGGATGAGCGCGCCGCTCAACAACGTGATCCACGTGCGGCGGTTCATGATCCGCTGGAGGGCAAGCGTCCCCAGGAGCACCCAGACGCCCAATCCAGCCAGGAGCCCCATCAAAGGGCCACGGCTCTGGGTGTACCAGATGGCGATCAATTGGACCAGGAAGAGGAAGATGTAAGCGGCCGCGCGCGGGATGTCGACCGCGTTCGTCTCCTCGTCGGTCAGGATGTCCCTGAAGGACTTGAGAATGCGGCTCAAGGTGGGGAAGGCGGCCATGATCAGATAGGCGGCGACGAAAATCGCGTTGCCCATGTTGGAAGCCACGCGCCGGGTCACGTCCCCGCCCCAGGGCAGGGGGTCCAACTTGTTGCGCTGGATGAGACCGTAAAGGGCGATAGGCAGGCTGTTGAGGATGACGACGGTGATCAAGCGCTCCAACTGTTCCCGCGTCCGCAGCCCCTGGAGGATGACGAAAAACACGACGATGTAAGACAACGTCGTGTAGGTCCCCTGCAAGCGCTGGTAGGAACCGAAGAAACTGACCCAGGGCGTGACCGATAGAAACGTGCTGAGGAGATAGACGATCACGGTGAAAAGGGTCGGTAACACCAGGGGCGTGCGCCAGGAGACGTCGAATTCATAGCGTCCGCTGGTCCGCTCCTCGACGTATTTGACGAGCCACAGGGCGGCCATGATCAGGGCCACCGTGCGCAGGGTGGTCAGTTTATCCGGCTCGAAGACGCGGCTGGAATAGACGTTGAAAAACAGCGGCGTGATGATGACCGCCAGGAGCCAGCCGAGTTCCAAGGCCTTGTCACAAAATGCGCTGAGTTTTGTCGAATTCATAGGCGCCTCTCTAGATTGAGTGTGCAAGTATGCAAGTTGCAAGTGTGCAAGTTGCAAGTGTTGCATAAGGAAGTGTCTACGTTTCCATACCCTCTTTTTTGAACCAGGCTAACGTGCGCTGTAAGCCGTCCTTGAGCGGGGTCTGGGCCTCAAACCCCAATATGTCGCGCGCACGGCTGACGTCCGGGACGCGCCGGCGGGTCTCCTCGAAATCGACCCCATAAGCCTGTTCGTAAGATACGTGCTGGATCTCCGAAGCGGAATCGGTCAATTGGCAGATCATCTCGGCCAGTTCCAGGATCGATGTCTCCTGGCTGGAGCCGATGTTGAAGACTCGTCCGGCCGCCTCGGGGACGGTCGCCGCCAGCATCGTGCCCCGCACCGTATCCTCGATAAAGGTAAAGCAACGGGTCTGCCTGCCATCGTCGTAGACGATCAACGGCGCATCCCGCAGCGCCTGGGTCATGAACTTGGCGATAACGCTGCCATACCCCTTGGGATCGAGGCGGGGGCCGTAGGCGTTGAAGTATCGGACGATGGAGACCGGGAGGCCCTTCTTAGCGTAGGCCAGGGCAAAGTATTCGTCAATCGCCTTAGCGTCGGAATAGGACCAGCGTCCCACCGTCGTCGGCCCCAGGAGACGGTCATCGTCCTCGTGCAACGGCACTTCGGCCGATTTGCCGTGAATCTCGGAACTGGACGCGATGACCGTCCGCACCCAGTACTTGAACGCCATCTCCAACACGTTCTCGGTGCCGCGCACGTTGGTGACGATGGCGCCCAATGGGTCGTCGACGACGTACTTGACGCCGACGACGGCCGCCAGGTGGTAGATCAGATCGGCCTGGCGAATGAGACGTTCCAGCGTATTCACGTTGAGGATCGAGTCGTTGACGAAATGAAAACGCTCGCTGCTCAACTGGTGGGCGATGTTGCTCGCTTTCCCGACCGAGAGGTTATCGATCACGGTAATCTCGTGTCCCTGTCCCATCAACACGTCCACCAAATTAGAACCGATAAAACCGGCGCCGCCGGTGACCAGAATGCGCATTGAGCCAACCTTTCGAGTGATTCAAGTTAAAGGTTACAAGTTGCAGGTTGCAAGTTTGCACGTCGTGTGCCATTGTTCTGTTAATAGGCCGATATATCTTACCCCAGGCAGAGCAAAAGTCAAGCCTACATTCCCCAGTTCCCCAAAATTCACCAAATATCTCGCGGTATCTTATGGGTGTGTTTCATTTCATTTGGGGCCAAGTTCGTAGTAGGCGATTTATCGCCGTAACACCGCGTCGTATAACACCCGGGTTTGAGCAGCGGTGCGCTCCCAGGAAAATTGAGCCGCCCGCGCCAGGCCACGGCGGGCGAGCGCCGGCCTCATTTCCGGATCCTGGAGCAATTGGCGCAGGACGCCTATCATCGATTCCGTGTCGGTGGGATCACAGTAAAGCGCGGCCTCTCCCCCAACTTCCGGGAGGCTGGATGTCGTGGAAGTCACGACAGGCGCGCCGCACGCCATCGCCTCCAGCACCGGCAGGCCGAAGCCCTCGTAGAGGCTGGGGAAGACCAGCGCCTGCGCCCCGGCGTAGACGGCGGGCAGGTCCTCGTCCGGCACGTACCCCGGCAGGACGACCGCCTCCCGCGCCGGCGACCGTTCGAGCGCAGCGAAAAAATCGTCGCACAACCAGCCCCGCTTCCCCACGACGACCCACCCATCGCTGAGACCATCGGCGTACACCGCCTCGAAGGCCGCCAGGAGGCGCGTCAAATTCTTGCGCGGCTCGATGGTGCTGACGAAGAGCAGATAACGTGGGGGCAATCCGTAGCGCGCGCGAAGCGCCGCCACAGCGTCCGGCGGCTGGGGACGAAAACGGGGATCGGCCGCCTCGTGGATGACGCTGACCTTCTCCAGTGCGATGCCGTAGGCGGCGATCAAGTCCCGCTTGGTGCACTCGGAGACAGCGATGATGTGGTCGGCGCGGCGGCAGTAGAGCGGCATCGTCAGGTTGAGGTACCAGCGGTTGAGCGGCTTGTGGTGTTCTGGCAGGTGACGGAAGATCAGATCGTGAACGGTGAGGACAGTCGGTACGCCTCGCAGGGGCATCAAGAGGTGTTCGGTGGCGTGGAACAGGGTCGCGCCAGGGATGATCCGGTTGAAGGGCACACGCGCGAGCTGCCCCATCCAGACCAGCATGCGCCAGGGCTTGTAACCCAGCGCGACGGTGTGGGTGGAGATGTGTTCCAGACCGGACAGCGGTTCGACACCCCGCTCGGCGTTGTAGAATAACGCATAACGATCGGGGCTTGCCATGAGCACAGTCGAACGGTCGGCGGCGAGCAGGGCGCGGGTCAGGCTCTCGGCGTAGCGGCCCAGGCCGGCGCGGCGGTGGACGGCGGCGGAGACGTCGAGGGTGATCGTCATAGGAGATAGGCGCGCGCCGGCTACCGCTGATACGACCCAACGAGCAGAATGCCCAATGCTTCGGCAGCTTCCTGAGCGGTGGGATGGATGCGGTGACCGAGGCGCAGCGTATCTATAGCGCCGAGCAGTTTGGAGACCTGGGCTTCGGTTCGCTGTTGAGCCTCGGCCAACTGTTCCACCCGTGCCTCGACCCGGTCCAGCCGTTCATCTGTTCGCCGCCAGGCCGTATCCTCCGACTCACGGACCCGACCCTGCCAAAAGCTCTCCATCAGACCGGTCAGAGCCGTCGCACCATCTTCACCCAGCTTGTGGCGCAGCACAGAAGGAATTTCCACTGGGGGACTCGTTAACACCACCATTACCTCCCTGACTTGTTCGTCACCGAATGTATCGTACCATAACCTTGGATCAGAGCACCACTTCTCCATACCCAAACAACCCCGTCGTGCCGCCTGTGTGCCAAAACAGGACGCGCTCTCCATTCTCGAAAGCCCCCTGGTGGATCAGATCGACCAGCCCGCCAAACGCCCGGCCGGTGTAGACCGGATCCAGCAGTATCCCTTCGGTCCGGGCCATCATCTGGATCGCCTCCCGTTCCAGGTCACCCACCACGCCATATCCTCCGCCCAGGTACCCATCGGCTACGTCAAAATCGGCCGGTGAGAAATCCGGTTCCACGCCCAACCAACGCGCAACCGCCTGCGCCAGATTGGCCAGAAGCTCCTGCAACACGCCGGCTGGCTTATCTATACTGACGCCGAGAATGCGTCCCTCGAATCCCAACGCCCGAGCGCCAACCGCCAAACCCGCCTGTGTCCCCCCGCTGGAGGAAGGTATCACGAGGCAATCGAACGTCACACCTTGTTTTGCACATTGCGTCACCAACTCCTCCATCGCCGCCACGTAACCGGTCGCGCCGATCCGGTTGCTGCCCCCATAGGGAACGATGTACGGGCGGCGGCCACGCGCGATCAGGTCAGCGGCGACGTCCTGCATCACCTCGTCCAGTGGACGCTCGCCCGCCCACACCGTCTCGGCGCCCAACAGCCGGTCCAGCAACAAATTTCCCCGCGCGACCGGTGGTTCCTCCCCACGCAAGACCAACGTACAGGCCAGCCCAAACTTGGCCGCGGCTGCCGCCGTCTGCCGGGCGTGGTTGGATTGGGCCGCTCCACCCGATATGAGCGTATTCGCCTCCTGCGCCAGGGCATCGGCCACCAGGAACTCCAACTTGCGCGCCTTGTTGCCGCCGGTAGCCAACCCGGTCTGATCGTCTCGCTTGATCCAGACGTCCACCTTTCGCAAGTGCGTGGTGAGGCGCGGCAGTGCCTCCAACGGCGTGGGCAGATGCGCGATAGACACCCGGGATACGTTCTCTGTTAGCATCATAAATCCTCCTATGTTAGCCCTGTGAGGGCCCTGATTGGGGCCCTGGTGGCCCTGGTAGGGGCCTGATTTCCTTTACCCGACCCGAAATGGTATAATGGATCATTCATTCGTATCTTCTCAATAAGTGAGGGACGCCTCCCCGGTTTATTGAGATGATACAGTTATTCAAAGGTGTAAGGGACAGGGAGATAAAATGAAAAACACGCGAACACGCTTCACATTTAGTATCATACTCATCTTTCTGATATTGACAAATGCCGGCCAGTCGATGAGCGCACGAGGTCTTGTGGAACCTGGAGATGATCCTTCTGGGCCAAATAAGAACGTGGTCAGCACCACACCATTGCCTCCATGGTGGATCGCGTCCGAATCACCGATCACCGGAGCGGCACAGGCCTCCGCCATCATCGCGCCTGACGTACAACGCGCCCTGCTTCAAGCTGGGTCTGACGAGCGCGTGCGTGTGCTCGTCCACCTGCGCGAGCAGGCTACAGGTGACGAATTCACGAGCACAACCGCTGAGAAAGTCCAACACCGCGCCCGCGTCGTCTCGACTCTGAAGGCCACTGCCCAGCGCACCCAGGCCAATCTCATCACCTACCTGGAGAGCGCCCAATCTGCCGGTCAGGTCGCATCTTACACACCGTTCTGGATCTTCAACGGCATTGCCGTCCAGGCCCAACCCGCCATCATCCAAGAACTGGCCCATCGTCCCGAAATCGCCTCCATCCAACTGGATCACTATCGCCAATGGCTCCCGAACACGAGCGCCATCTCCAACCCTGCAACCTCCATCCTCCAAACACCAACCGCCACCGAATGGGGCGTCGAGCGCGTCCGCGCCGACCAGGTGTGGGCCTCGCTGCACATCTCTGGCACCGGCGCCGTCGTCGCCGGGATGGACACCGGCGTCGATTGGCTCCACCCGGCCCTGCGCGAGCGCTACCGTGGATACGCCCCCCACGGCCCCTCCAACCACGTCTATCATTGGTACGACGCGACCGGCGGCGCGCTCTACCCGGTGGACGGGCACGGGCACGGCACTCACACCATGGGCACCATCGTCGGGCAGGATGGCACCGGCGTCGCGCCGGGCGCCCGTTGGATCGCCGTCAAAGTGCTCAATAACCAGGGGCAGGGCTACGACTCGTGGATTCACGCCGGTTTCCAATGGCTCCTGGCCCCCGGTGGCGACCCGGCCCAGGCCCCAGACGTGGTCAACAATTCGTGGGGCAACGACATCGGCTCGCTCACCACGTTCCAGGACGACCTGCGGGCACTGCGGGCCGCCGGTATTTTCGCGGTGTTTTCCAGCGGAAACCGGGGGCCGAACCGTGGCACCGTCGGCTCCCCGGCCTCCCTGCCAGAGGCGTTTGCCGTGGGGGCCACCGACGTCGACGACGAAGTGACCAATTTCTCCAGCCGGGGCCCCTCGCCGTGGCGAGAGATTCGCCCGCACGTCGCCGCGCCCGGCGTCAACGTGCGCTCCAGTCTGCCGGGCGGCGCCTACGGCACCAAGAACGGCACCTCGATGGCTGCGCCCCACGTTGCGGGCATCGCGGCGCTCCTGAAATCGGTCAGCCCCACCCTGAGCATCACCCACACCGCCTACCTCATCACCAGCACGGCCGTCCCATCGGGAGATCCCATCCCCAACAACGACACCGGCTGGGGCCGGGTGGACGCGTTCGCCGCCGTCGCTGCACTGGCGCACACCGGCTTTATCTCCGGTCAGGTCAGCCGGGCCGACGACGGCGCGCCCATCGCCGGCGCCACGGTGCAGGCGGGCGCCCACGGCCCCCAGGGGCGCGGTCAGGCACAGACCGGCGAGGACGGCCGTTACCTGCTAGCGCTAGCGCCCGCTCCCTACGACGTGAGCGTTTCGGCGTTTGGCTACGCGCCGGAGACGAAAATGGGGATTTCGGTCGTGACGGGCGCGACGAGCCTCCAGAATTTTTCGCTGCTCCCCTATCCCTCGGGAACCGTGGAGGGCCAGATTTCCGACGCCCAGACTGGCGCCCCGGTCACTGCGACGATTGACGTGCTGGACGCCCCCCTGCAGACGAGCGGCGCCGCCTATCGCTTCGACCTGCCCGCCGGCGATTACGTCATCCGCGCCTGCAGCGTCGGTTACCGGATCGTCACCGCCACCGTCACCGTCGACGTGGGTCAGACCACGCACGCGGACCTGGCGCTCGTCCCGGCCCCCGCCATCCTGCTGGTCGATAGTGGCGCCTGGTATTACGACAGTCAGATCCACTACTTCCGCCAGGCGCTGGACGCGCTGCATTACGCTTACGACGAGTGGGCAATCAAACGGCTTCCCGACGACGTTCCGAGCGCTTCCGATCTGGCGTCCTACGACCTCGTGATCTGGAGCGCGCCCCAGGATGCCCCGGGCTTCGTCGGCGCGGGGCAGGCGGTCGGCGATTACCTGGTCCAAGGGGGGCTGCTCTTCCTGAGCGGTCAGGACGTGGGCTACTGGGACGGCGGCGGGGTCCTTGGCTACTGGAGCGCCTATTACGGCGAGCGTCTCAAGGCTCGCTACGTCCAGGACAACGCGCCCACTCACGCGCTCCAGGGATTGGGCGATCAGATTTTCGCCGGGTTGGCGCTCACCATCGCCGGCCCCGGCGGCGCGGACAACCAGACCTATCCCGATGTGGTGGACGTGAGGGATGCGGACGGAGCCAACGCGGCGTTGCGCTACGACGAGGGTGGTTACGGCGGCATCCAAACCGGCACGTGCCTGCCCTACCGCGCCGTCTACCTGTCGTTTGGTTTCGAGGCCATCGACAACCAGGCCACCCGCCGCGAGGTGATGAAACGCGCCATCGACTGGCTCACGTCGTCGCCGCCGGCGGTGGGCCTCGAATGGTCGCCCATCCAGCAGATGCAGGTCGGGCCTCCGGGCGCGACGATCTCCCACACACTGCGCCTGCGCCACCTGGGGCAAGCGGGCGTCACCGATACCGTATCCCTGGAACTCGACGTCGCCCAATGGCCGAGCGAACTCAGCCACACGACGGTCACGCTGGCCCCCTGCGCCTCGCAGACCGTCGTCGTCACCGTCACGATCCCCCCCACCACCGGCTGGCACGAACAAGACACCGCTGTCGTCGTCGCCCGCTCCAGTCTCTCCCCCACGCTCGTCCAGACTGCCACCCTGGTTAGCAAGGCGCCTGCGCCTATTCTCCTGGTCGACGACGATCGCTGGTACGACCAGGAGGACAAATACGAGGCTGCGCTGAATGAGAACCGTTTCCCCTACGATTACTGGCGCACTGGATGGTCTGGATCGGAACCGGGTTGGGGCAGTCCCACGCCGGATTTGCTCGCCCGTTACCCCATCGTCGTCTGGTACACCGGTTACGATTGGTTCCGGCCGGTCACCGACGAGGAGATCGACGCGCTGAAAATGTACCTCGATCAGGGGGGGCGGCTCTTTCTCTCGTCGCAGGACTTTCTATATTACCATCACCAGAAACCCTTCACGCCCAACTACCTGGGGGTGCTATCGTATACCGAGAGCGTCACGCCCACGATGGCGAGCGGCACGCCGGAATCGCCCCTCGGCGACCGACTCGGCCCTTACGTCCTGCATTATCCCTTCAAGAATTGGTCCGACGGGATCCTGCCTGCCCTGGACGCGACCGTCTCGTTCCGCGATCAGAATCGCACCCCGATCGGTCTGGCCCGGGCGGAGGCGGATTACAAAACGGTCTTCTTCTCCTATCCTTTCGAGGCGATTCCTCCGGCCGGCCGGCGCCAGGTTATGGATCGGGCCGTCGGGTGGTTGAGCTGGCTAGGGGAATCGACGTTCACGGCCCATCAGCGCTCGGTCGCTCCCGGCGCCCGGTTGACCTACACGTTGACGTTGCGCAACGATGGCCCCGAAGCGGTTCGCGCGTCGCTTTCCAACACCTTGCCCATCAGCCTGACGCTCGTCCCTGGCAGCCTGACTGGCCCCGCGACTTATGACGCGCCATCGCGCCATGTCTCGTTGTTGGGGACAGCGGCTAACCCGCTCCAACCAGGCGCGACGCTCACCGTCACGTACCAGGCGACCGTCTCCCCGGATTGCGCCAGCGGCGAAACCATCGTCAACGTCGCTCGCATTGGCCTGGAGGATCATCGCATCCGCTTCGACCGGGATGCCGTGCTTGCAGTTGACGCCCCCGATTTATCCCCATCATACCTGGCTTGCCACCCCCTCGCGCCGCGACCGGGCGCCACGATCACCTGCGGCCTACACCTGGCCAACGCTGGCCCGGCCGGGGCGCTCACCGCCACTGTTTTCAATCTCCTGCCGCAGAACACGAGGTTGATCCTCGATTCCGTCGAGCTGGAGAGAGCGGGCACAGCCAAATTACCCACTCGAACGCTCGTGCTGTATACCCAATCCATTCAATGGGCCGGCCCACTGCCCGCTGGCGACGTGGTCACCCTGTCTTACCAATTGACGCTTCCCCGGACCGTTATCCATCCGCCCTTCTACAACGTCGCGTTTCTGGAGGATGGTGTGACAGGCGCATGGGAACGAACGGCCTGGATCATCGCCGATCCTTTCCGATGTTATCTGCCGCTGACGTTCAAAGACTGGGCGCAAACAGGAGCGGGAAACGTCAGATAGGTCTCGTTCTGTACAAGGATTCGATCGGTCAAGCGCCGACTGGCCTATTCCCGTGTCTCATGTATAATGAAACACTCGTTGTGTTTGAAAATGTGTGTGTTTCAAATGATTTAAGCGTATCATCTCAATAAACCGGGGCAAACTCGCTCGGGCCGGTCTCCCCGTGCCCGCTGTGACTCGGTCGGGAGACCGGCCACAGCTCCGTGTGTGTTTCAAATGATTTAAGCCTTGTTCGTAGTATGCGCGCTAGATAGCGGCTTCAGCGCGCTTTTACGGCGATAAATCGCCTACTACGAGCTTGGCCTCAAATGAAATGCAACACACCCGTTTGAAAATGTGTGTGTCCCTGAAAAATGTCCGGCAGCCAGTGGATTATCTGATCCCTGAGCCTGGAGGATGTCTGGAGGTGATTCGATATGCCTCAAACGCTGTTCGGCTCGGATACGTTGGGCCATACGATGTCGACCCAGGTGCTCGTCTACACCGACGGTGGGAGCGATCCCAATCCCGGCCCTGGCGGCTGGGGGGCCATCATTTGCTGGGAAGAGGACGGAGGGCGCGAGTGGACGCTCAGCGGCAACGATCCCGAGACGAGCAACAATCGTATGGAACTGCACGCTGCCATCGCCGCGCTGGGCCTGTTGGAAAGTGTCCTGGGACGCTGCCAGGTGGCGCTCCACACCGATTCTCAATACCTCCGCCGGGGGATCACCGAGTGGCTGGATGGATGGATCAGCCGGGGATGGCGCACCAAGGGCAAGAAAGCGGTCAAGAACCAGGATCTGTGGCAGGTGTTACACCGATTGACCCAGGCTCACGACGTCACCTGGCATTGGGTCAAGGGCCACGCCGGCGACCCGCTCAACGAACGGGCTGACCAGTTGGCGACCCAGGCGCGCGAAAGGCTCCAGGCGGCGCGGGTCATTTCCTCTCCCTCCACCCCTCGGCGCGACGATAATCGACCCAGCGTCGAGATTAGCGTCAAGGCATCACATCGGGGATCGACTGGACTGGGGGGGTGGGGAGCCATCTTGCGCATGGACGATCACGCCCGTTCCCTCAGCGATAGCGCGCCGGCGACTTCGGTCAATCGTATGCTCATCCTGGGCGCTACCAGGGCGCTGCAAGCTCTGACCCGACCATGCCGCGTCACGCTTTACTCCGACGCAAATTACCTGATTCAGGGCGCTTCTCAATGGGTGAAAGGCTGGCAGGCCCGGGGTTGGCAGACGAAAGAGGGGAAACCGGTCGCCAATCGGGATGCGTGGGAGACGCTCATCGAAGCCGCCCAACCCCACCACGTCACCTGGGTACAGGTCAAAGGCGACGAGGCCCCTGACGATCTGGCCTGGGCTGGCGAGTTGGCCACCGAGGCCACGCAATCCAAAGTGTCCAGCTGACGCTGTTCGACGAGCGCCTGATCCAAGATGTTTTCAAGAACGAGTAGCTTGAGCGGCGAAAAGATATGGGTGTGTTTCACAAACGATTTAAGCGTATCATCTCAATAAACCGGGGCAAACTCGCTCGGGCCGGTCTCCTGACCGTGCCCGCTGTGGCTCGGTCGGGAGACCGGCCACAGCTCCCCAACTTATTGAGAAGATAGATTTAAGCCTTATTCGTAGTACGCGCTTTTACGGCGATAAATCGCCTACTACGAACTTGACCTCGAATGAAATGAAACGCGGCGAAAAGATATTGAGGGTCTCTGGCCGAGTCATTACGTCTATCTCTGCTAAACTTTTCTCTGCCGCCTTTTGGCGGCTGTTTTTTGGAGGGAATCGATGATCATCAAACGACTGCTCGATCAACGCTTCGTCCTCGTACTTGTGCTCGTGTTCACCCTCGCGGGCGCGGTGGGTTCACTGTCTGCTTGCCACCGCGCCACACCCGAGGCGCCACCCCAAGCGCCCAAGGTTGAGAGCGTCAACGTCGAGCATGGGGGAAATTCCACACCAGAACCGAGCGCGACCTTCACCGCTACACCGGCGGTTCCACCCTCGCCCGCATATCCCGGGGCCTACGCCGGCACGCCGACGCCCAACCCGACGCCCGCGAACCTGAGCACCGGTGACGGTCTGGAATCCTACGTCGTTCAATCGGGCCAGACCCTGGGATGGATTGCCCTGGTCTTCGGTTGCAGGGTCGAGGACATCGTGGCTGCCAATCACCTCGCCAATGCCGACGCCATCAAAGCCGGCCAGACGTTGGTCATTCCCGTCACCGCCTCGGAAACCGGTCCCGCTCTCAAACTGGTGCCCGATAGCGAGGTGGTTTATGGCCCGGCCTACATCCATTTCGACCTGGCGGGTTTCGTCGCCGGTCAGGCTGGCTACCTGGCGAGCTACGCCGAGGACGTGGAGGGACGCACGTTGACCGGCGTGGAGGTCGTCCAACTGATCTCCCAGCGTTTCAGCGTGGGACCACGGGTATTGCTGGCCCTGCTGGAGATGCAGTCGGGATGGGTTACGCAGCCTCAGCCCGCCGCCGAAACCCTCACCTACCCCCTGGGGCACGTCCGGGACTACTACGAGGGGTTATTTCAGCAACTGAGTTGGGCCGCCGTCAGGCTCAATAGCGGCTACTATGGCTGGAAACGGGGAGACCGCACGACGATGCGCCTCGGCGACGGGGCTCGAATTGCTGTCGCCCCCACGCTCAACCCGGGCACCGCCGGTGTGCAGAACTGCCTGGCCGAGCTGGCCCAAGATCGAGACGAATGGCTGGCGATGGTCGGCCCTGAGGGCTTTCCGGCGACCTACGCGCGCCTCTTTGGGAATCCCTTCGCCTACGCGGTCGAGCCTTTAGTTCCACCCGACCTCGTTCAACCGGAGATGCGCCTGCCCTGGGAGGGCGGGGAAACCTGGTACTTGACGGGTGGCCCTCACGGGGGATGGGGCACCGGCAGCGCTCAGGCAGCGCTGGACTTTGTACCCGGCAGCAAGATGCTGGGCTGCCGGCCGGCCCAGGAGTGGATCACGGCTGTCGCTGCGGGGGTGGTCGTACGGAGCGAAGATGGCGTGGTGATCCTGGATCTGGATGGGGATGGCTTCGAGCAGAGCGGATGGACGGTGCTATATCTCCACGTCTACGCCGACGGACGTGTGCCAGCCGGCGCCTTCGTCCAACGGGGAGAACGGATCGGGCGTCCTTCTTGCGAAGGGGGTGTGGCCGAGGCGACTCATCTCCACCTGGCCCGGCGTTACAACGGCGAATGGATACCGGCCGGCAGCGGCCCGCTCCCGATGGTGCTTTCGGGGTGGACGGCCCAGGAAGACGTGATGCCCTACGATGGGACGATGGTCAAGGGTGAGCAGACGCGCACCGCTTGCGAGTGCTGGGAGGATGATTACAACGGCCTCGTCTCCGACAATTACCCGTGACGCATGAGCCACGTCTCAATCGTGCGACGATAGACGTCGGGGCGCTCGTAGAAAGGGGTGTGTCCGACATTCTCGATCACGACCAGTTCTCCTCGCGGAACCCGCTCCGCGATCAGGTGCGCCTGGGTGGGAGGAACGATGGGGTCTCGATCGCCGGTCAGCGCCAGTGTCGGCACAGAGATGCGCGGCAGTTTTTCGCTGATGTCCACGTCGGGCATCGTGGTGAAATAGTGAATCATCGCCTCCAGGTCGAGTTTCCTGTAAGCCGGAAAACTGTTTTCCAGCAACGCATCGAAATGGCGATAGTTATGTACGCTATGGGGATCGGCCGAGTAAAAACGGGTTGCCGCTCGATAGATCGTCCGGCTGAGGCCCACGCTCTTGTATACAAACTTGAAAGCGCACTGCCCCAGCAGGCCATCGCGCACCCATCGCTGCTGGCGTCCCAACACCCCTCGCCAGCGTCCCTGGGCAAAGCCGGATATGCTGATCACGAAATGGGCCATATCCGGCGCGTGAGCGGCGATGTCCAGGGCGGCAAATCCACCGGTGGAGTGCCCCACCAGCATCACCGGGCGCTCTCCCACCAGTTGGCGGATCGCTATGGCCAACACCTCGGCCAACCCCTCAGCCGTCAACGACTCTCGCCGGAAGTCAGACGGAAACGACGCTGGGTAATGACCGGGTAGGCTCAAAGCGTAACACGGCCCTGCTCCGATGAAAGGCTCCACCAGGTCCGAGGTCCAGAAGTAGACCGAGGACGTGATGCCGTGCATCAGGATGACGGGAACCCCCTCCGCCTCTGGATTGAACGATAACGCCACCAGGCGATGCCCATCAACCGGTATCTCATATTTGATTGTCATATCCCGCCCCAATAGAAGTGATGGATTCTTCTCGAAGTATGGGGAAGATGGGTGCCTTGCGGGCAGCGAAGCCACCGGCAAACCCCCGTGCCCCAGTTTTCGAGAGGATCATTCCCCTACGGTCAGCCATATTATAAGGGTGCGTTTCATTTCATTTGAGGTCAAGTTTATAGTAGGCGATTTATCGCCGTAAAAGCGCATACTACGAACAAGGCTTGAATCATTTGAAACACAGCCATATTATAACGTCTTTTGAGGTTCCCGACCATTCTGTGAACATCGTCTTTCGATACGACCTGAGTGTCTTCTCACAGTGGGAGATGGATCACACGAAATCGTGATAGAGGGACGGGGGCTCAGGCGGATATGTTCTCGACCTGGATCTGATACATTTCCCTTAACTCCTCCAGGGTTTTTAGCACGTGCTCTTCATATTGCCCGGGTATCACGAGGGTCAAGTCGTTGCTATTCGCTTCGACGGGGCATTTGGTGTCCAATAGCGCCTGCCTGAACGCCGCCCAGAATACTTTCGTGGGGCAATGGTACGTGATGCGCGTGGAGCGCATTAACTTTACCCGCTCCTTCTGCTCGGGTTTTGGCTTGGCGCGCGGTGCTTCTTGGACGAAGACGGTGCGGGCCGGAGGGGGAACAATCGCCAACGAAGAAGCTGGATGTGCGACCCACAAAGGCACCAACGCCGCTTGCTCCAGGTGCTCGAACAGCACGTCGGGCGAGTGGACGACGCGGATGGTGGGCGATACGCACACCTCGGTCAACTCGTCGATCAGTTCGTCGGACGCCAACAGGTCTTCGCTTCCCTCCAGGAGCGCGAACCCGTCGTAGAGGATGAACTTATCCGCGTAAGCCCCCCACTCCTGCAACTCGCGGGCGACGTTGCCCGGCAACTGGTGCTCGGTCAGACGGTCCAGCAGCGCGACGACGTCGAGGCTTTCGTCCTGGGCCGTCGCGGTGGTGACCTTCTCCCGATCCAGCTTCAGGATGGTGAGGACGTCCTCGGAGACCAGGTCGGTCAGCGGGTTCAGCCGGTCGAGCACGCCAACCGGGTAAAGTGTCGATTCCACGTAAACCTCGAAGTTGGGTTGGACGGTCACCTTGGGCTTCGGGATCTCGCCCGCCACCGTCTGTGCCAGGCGGCTGGTGATCCGGAAAGCCTTGAGATGATTGATTGGCGGGTAGACGCCTTTATATGGTTCATCGGCGTAGGCCACGTCCACGTAACCGAGGGTGAGCAGCGCGTCCTCCAGGAAACGTTCCACGTACCGCCCCTCCACCCGTTCGAATCCATCCGGGGCGTCATCTGGGATCACATCGTTGCTTCTCCAGCGATCCTTACCCTCCTTGAAATTGGCGTAACGGGTTCTCTTGTCTTCCCGCCAACCCAGTTTGTACGGCGGCGGGTCCTTGGGGATCAGGAAGTAGGGATGGTGTTGCTTCAGGTACTGCACCAGGGAAGCCGCGCTGTACCAGACGCCGACCTCGCATTGGCCCAGGATATCCAGCAAGAAGCGACGCGCCTCGGGGAAATCGAGCATCGGAAGCACCTTGGTCGCGCATCCGTGACTATTGAAAGCGCCGAGCCGTCCAAAATACCCGGTTTGGAAAAACTCACTCCGACAAGCCTCTTCGTTTTCCAAGAATAGATTGAGCAAACACCGTTCTTGCTCGATCATGGGGGCATCGAGAAATGCCTCGTACGCCTTGGCATTGAAGATCACGTAGTTGTCAATAAAGGATGGAGAACTGCTCGAATATCCCTGGTAGGCGCCCTTGATGTCGTAACTGACGAAATCCAGGTTGAACGCCAGCCAGTCTACGTAATTCACCCATTGCGAAGCGCCATTTGCTTCCACCTCCTCCGCCGCGTAGGGATCGGAGACCCGTTTCGCCAGGCGACGGCAGTCGGCCTTGCTCAGGTTGTTATCTCGCACCAAGCGCTTGACCTCTCGCTCGCGCACGTAGCGCACGAACACGTGGATATCGCGGCGCAGGTCGTAGGGCACGCTGTACACGTCCAGATTGGATACGTCGATGGGTTTCAGTTCAAGCATCGTTCGTCACCTCCTTGATCACGTGACCGGCGCCAGCGACCACTTTCCTGACCGCCTTCAACATATCTCGAGGACAGACGATGTAATCATTGGGCAGAAAGCGAACTTTCAACGGGTCCTGGAACGTCTCCTCCATCTGTACCCTGAGGCCCAAATCATTGACCTGGGCGATGAGCAAATGCTGGTGGACGATTTGTTTGCCCCACCGCGCCTCGGCCATCTCCAGGGTGCGGCGGAAGGTCGGCGCGTGCTCCTGCAGCCACGCTGTGAGCGCTTGGCCCTGCAGAGACTTCAACGAGCGGCCGATTTTGACCAGACTGGGTGAAGCTGTCAGGTATGGGCCATCGACGTCCGCCACGCGCAGGTCAGCGCTGCACTTCAAGAGGTCCAGCGCCGGGTAGGGAATCGTCTCCAGGTTCACCAACAGGTCTTGCTCGTCGAAAGCACAGAGGTAATCCTGAGGCGTGACGTCGGTGTCACGTCCTATCGTGGCCGGTCGATAGTACGTGACGTCGTCGACCGTTTGCCTGACCAGGCAACCCCAGCGCCAACCGCTCTCGCAGATGTCCTCTGCCTTGATGCTGGTATTGCAGAAGACACGCAGTGGCTGGGACAACTGGCCCGGACGGAGCCACTCATCCTCGGCCAGTCGAGAAAAGACGTAGGTGACCGTTTGGATGGGAGGTACAACGTAGCCCTGGTCACTGCGCCAGATGATGGTCACTTCGTGCTCGTCCATGTTCTGGTAGGAGAAAGGCATGGCGCTCGACCAGCACACACGCTGCCATTCGAGCAAGCGCTCGGTCTTGAATGGGTGGGCGCCCATGTACAGATCACCGTTCACTAATTGCAGTTCGTAGTCCTTCCTGATGTCTCCCTTGATGGGCGGCTCGCCGGGGATGACCGTTTTCAACTTCCGCCGCAGGAGATCCGCGTGACGTTCGCCCGCCCCCGCCAGCTTCGTCGGCGACTGGATCAGCGGCGGCAGAAAGCGCGCGAACTGCCGGGGAAAGCGGTAGCGGCGGCGCTCGTTTTTGGTGTTGGCGTCGTACAGGCTGTGATCCTCGGCGAACAGGAGCACCCCCTTGCGAATCAAGGTCCGGCGCACTTTCTCGAAGACCGGTTTGTAACGCTCGGTGTAGGTGGCATAGCGGGAACCCTGCGCGCTTTTGTAGATACGAATGAAAGCCGTGATAGGCACTTCTTTGTCGATGTACGCGAGCCAATGCAAGAACACGACCTCCGGGTGCGTCAACGTGTTGAGCGCCGCCTCCACCCCGATGTCGGAGAGGTAGAAGTTCTCCAGGAGCGCGCGGGAGGCGGTCTCCTGCTCGCTGAAGCCCCGATTTTCCCGGATGGCGTTGACGTCGGCGTTGCTCAACTCATCGTGGCACATTTGATGTAACATTTGTATGGTGTCCATATCGTCTCCTAACCTGGCAGAGCCAGAGCCAATAAAGGATGCTGACAGCAGAAGCGAAGCGGCTCTTGCTTGCCGTGCAAGGATTCTATGGGTGAGGCCCTATGAACAGCCACTTGCCATTGACGCCGTTTCGCGTTAAGATGTACCCACTATGACATACGATTCAAAAAATCCGATTATCGTCCAGGGGGACAAGAGCGTGCTCCTGGAAGTCAATAACGAATACTACCGGGATGCCCGGGACGTGCTGGCCCGTTTCGCCGAGTTGGAGAAAAGCCCCGAGTACGTTCACACCTACCGCATCACGCCCCTGTCGCTCTGGAACGCCGCATCCTCGGGCCTGAGTGCCGCGACCATCCTCGAAGACTTGCAAAAATACAGCAAATATCCCCTGCCCGAAAACGTGCGGGTGGATATTGAGGATTATATCTCGCGCTACGGTCGCGTCAAGTTGACCCGGCGCGACGGCGACCTGTTGCTCGTCTCCGACGACGTCGCGCTGATCGTGGAACTGCTGCACCACAAGGAACTCGAGCCCTACATCGAGCAGCGCATCGACGACACCACCCTACACGTCGACGCGGCCCGGCGTGGACACATCAAGCAGGCGCTGGTCAAAATCGGTTACCCGGCCGAGGACCTGGCCGGGTACGTGGATGGCGAGGCGCTGGCGTTCCAACTGCGGGACGAGACGAGCGCCGGTCAATCCTTCTCGCTGCGCGATTACCAGCGCGAGGCGGCCGAGATTTTCTACGCTGGCGGCGCGGCCCACGGCGGTTCCGGCGTCGTCGTGCTCCCGTGTGGATCGGGCAAGACGATGGTCAGTATAGCGGCTATGGCGATGATGCAGTGCAACACCCTGATTCTGACGCCCAACACCGTCGCGGTGCGCCAGTGGATCAGCGAGCTGTTGGATAAGAGCACGTTGACCGAGGAGCAGATTGGCGAGTACTCGGGCCATCGCAAGGAGATCCGGCCGGTGACCATCTCCACCTACCAGACGATGACCTATCGCAAACGGGGGACGAAAGGGCGCGATCTCCCCATCGTCGAGGAGTTTCCCCACTTCCACCTGTTTGACGAACGGGACTGGGGATTGATCATCTATGACGAGGTGCACTTGCTGCCAGCGCCGGTCTTTCGTATCACGGCCGAGCTCCAGGCGCGTCGTCGACTGGGGCTGACAGCCACCCTGGTGCGCGAGGACGGGCGGGAGGAGGACGTCTTCTCTCTCATCGGGCCCAAGAAGTATGACGTGCCCTGGAAGGATCTGGAGCGGCAGGGATGGATCGCCAGCGTCGAGGTGACCGAGATTCGCGTTGCGATGCCGCGCAATTTACGGATGGATTACGCCGTCGCCGACAAGCGCCAGAAGTACCGCATCGCAGCCGAAAATCCGCACAAATTCGACGTGGTCGACGCCTTGCTGGACAAGCATCCCGACGATAAGACCCTCATCATCGGCATGTACCTGGATCAACTCGAGGAGGCGCAGAAGCGCTACGGCTACCCGATCATCACCGGCCAGACCGACGTGCAGGAGCGCCAGAGATTGTTCGAGCAGTTCAAAGCCGGAGACGTACAGCGTTTGATCATCTCCAAGGTGGGCAACTTCGCCATTGATCTCCCGGACGCCAGTGTGATGATCCAAATCAGCGGGACCTTCGGCAGCCGCCAGGAGGAAGCCCAACGCTTGGGCCGGATCCTGCGTCCCAAGCGTAATGGTGATCTGGCCCATTTCTACACCCTGGTCAGCAAAGATACGCGAGATCAGGCCTTCAGCGCCAATCGCCAACTTTTCCTCACCGAGCAAGGCTACAGCTATACCATTCTCTACGACGACGAAGTGGAGGATTTAGAAGCGGCGCGGGGATAGCGCAATCGAGAGCCGAGAGGGGAAGATCGACCAACACGACCTTCTCGTCCTCCAGTCATTCGGCCGGCAGCGTGAAATAGAACGTGCTTCCTTCCCCCACATCTCCTTCCACCCCTACCTGTTTGCCCAGCTTCTCCACGATGCGCCGGACGATGGATAGCCCCAGGCCGTGTCCCTTGGCGCTCACCTGGGAGAGGCGCGTAAACGGGATGAACAAGTGTTCCTGCTCCTCGGCTGAAAGCCCCGCGCCGTTGTCGCGCACCCAGAAGCGCACGGACCCATCCGCCTGTTCCATCGCTCCCAGTTCCACCCGGGGCGGTTGCCCCCCGTACTTGATGGCATTGCTGATGTAGTTGACCCACACCTCCTCGATCCACGGACCATAACCGATGGCTGAGGGCCAGGTATCGGGCAATATGATCTGGGCCTGGTGCTCCTCGATCATATCGCTCAAGCGACGCTGGGTCTTACTTATGATGCTCCCCATATCCAGCGCCGTCATCTTGACTTCCTCCATCTTGCGCACACCGGCCAATAGGAGCAACTCGTCGATGATGTTGGACATATCCCGTCCTCGTTGCGCGATCATTCCAAGGTGATGGCGGATCTGTTCCTCGGGCAACGATCCATAGGCCTGCTCCAACAACTGGGCGTAACCGATGATCGAGGTCAACGGGGTTTTGAGATCGTGGGCCACGGTGTGGGCGAAGGCGTCCAGCTCGGCGATTAACTTGTCCCGCTCGACGATCTCGCGCTGGAGGTCCCTCTGCAACGCGCGCAGGCCCAGGTGGGCTTGCACGCGGGCCCGGACTTCGGGGACTTCGAATGGCTTTGGGATGTAGTCCACACCCCCGGCGGCAAAGGCCTTGACCTTATCCTCTGTCGCGTCCAGGGCGCTGATAAAGATGACGGGAATATCTCGCGTGGCCTCGTCCGCCTTCAATTGCTGGCAGACCTCGTAACCGTCCATTCCCGGCATCATGATGTCGAGCAGGATCAAGTCCGGCGGATCATTCGCCGCCGAGGCGAGCGCCTGAACCCCATCGCTCGCCATCTGAACGTCGTAACCCTGGCGCGTCAACATGTGAGAGAGCAAATTCTGGTTCACCTGATTGTCGTCCACGACCAGGACCGTCCCACCGTGCGAAACAGTTTGATGACGATTCATCGGCATCGCTCCTGTTCATGATTCATTGTTTTCATTTTCATTGTCTTTTCCCACCAGGAAATAGGTCGTCATTTCTCCTTTACCCTTCACGTGAATCCCGCCGCGTCGCTCAAACACGTACCGCTCCCGCAATCTCTCGTAAGCCACTGTCGTGACCTGGATCCGATTCCCCACCCCGTGCGAGGCCATACGGCTGGCGGTGTTCACGGTATCTCCCCACAGGTCGTAGCTGAATTTCCGCTGCCCGATCACGCCAGCGACGACCGGCCCGGTGTGAAAGCCGATCCGAATCTGAATCGGCCGCACGTCGTCTACCTTGAACTGCTCGATGGCTTTCTGCATGTCGAGCGCCATGTCGGCTACCGCCTCGACGTGGTCCGGTCGAGGGCTGGGTAGGCCGCCGACCACCATGTAGGCGTCGCCAATGGTCTTGATTTTCTCCAGGCCGTGCCGCTCGGCCAATTCGTCGAAAGTGGAGAATAGACCATTGAGCAGGAACACCAATCCCGTCGGCGAAAGTTGGGCCGAGAGGGGCGTGAAATCCACGATGTCGGCGAACATCACGGTAACATGGGCGAAACTGTCGGCGATGATGCTTTGTCCTTGTTTCAGACGTTCGGCAATCGGTTCGGGCAGGATATTGAGCAGCAGACGCTCCGACTTTTCCCGCTCGATCTGCAACTGCTTGAGATACGCCTGCTCCTGGTCGCGCAACCACTTTTTCTCCAGGCTGGCCCCGATTCGCGCCCGCAGCAGGACCGGGTCGAAGGGCTTGGGCAGGTAATCCTCGGCTCCCATCTTGACACACTTGACGATGCTGTCCATGTCGTCGACAGCCGAAATCACGATGACGGGAATATCGCGTAGCGCCTCATCCGCCTTGACGTGGCCCAATACCTGGTAACCGTCCATCTCTGGCATGACGATATCGAGCAACATCAGGTCGAAGGATTGCTCGCGCAGCATATCCAGGGCCTGTTGGCCATCCTCAGCCAGCGCGACGGTGTGTCCCTGTAATTCCAACCCCCGGGCCAGCTTGAGGCGATTCAGCCGGTTATCGTCCACCACCAAAATGCGGCCTGGTGACCTCACGCCTTCCTGCTCTGCCGCCATATTCTACTCCCGTTTTGCTACCCAACGTTTGTGGCCACAAGCCTCGGTCAGGGCCGTCACCAACTCCGCCACCCGGATCGGCTTGCTGAGGTAATCGTCCATCCCCGCCGCCAGGCAGGTTGCTCGATCCTCCTTCATCGCGTTGGCCGTCATGGCGATGATGCGCGGTTGCGCTTTGGGCGCAACCTCGTGGCGGATGCGGCGGGTGGCCTCCAGACCGTCCATCTCTGGCATTTGCACGTCCATCAACACCACATCGTACGCTTGTCGCTCCAGCGTTTCCAAGGCCTCCAGGCCGTTAGAAGCCAGGTCGGCCTGGTAGCCCAGGCGCGCCAGGAGTCGCAGGGCCAGCTTCTGGTTGACCGGGTTATCCTCGACCAACAAAATCCGCAAAGGCAAGCGCGCTGCCATCCCGGCGTCGAACTGGGGCTGTCGCATCGTCTCATCCGCCACTGTCGGTTCCTCGCTCGGCTCGACCTCGGCTTGGATGGTAAAGCAGAATGTACTCCCAGCGCCCAGTTCGCTCTCGACCCACATCCGGCCGCCCATCATCTCGGCCAATCGCCGGCTGATCGCCAGCCCCAGGCCGGTCCCCCCATACTGGCGCGTAGTCGAATCATCCACCTGGGTGAAGGGCTCAAAGATGTGATCCAGGCGATCGGCCGGAATCCCGATGCCGGTATCCTCGATCGCGAAAAGAATTTCCCACGTCTCCCGATCCGCTGGGGATGTCCCTCGATCCAGCGGCCGCGCTGTCACCGAGAGGGAAATCTCTCCCTGCTCGGTGAACTTGATCCCGTTTCCAAGCAAATTGACCAGGATCTGCCGCAAACGCGCCATGTCGCCCCGGATACGCTCCGGCACCTGGCCGTCGATTTGATAGTCCAACGCCAGGCCTTTTTCGGTTGCTTTGGGTCTTAGAAGATCGACGGCGCTACCCACACACATAAGCAACTCGAAAGATTCTTGCTCCAGATCCATCCGTTCGGCCTCGATTTTAGAGAGATCGAGGATGTCGTTGATGAGCATCAAGAGCGCGTCGCCGCTGACGCGGATCGTCTCCACGAATTCCCGCTGCTCCGGCGTCAGTTCCGTGTCCAGGAGCAGGCTGGTCATCCCGATCACGCCATTCATCGGCGTGCGAATTTCGTGGCTCATCGTGGCCAGGAACACACTCTTGGCGCGCGAGGCAGCCTCGGCGGCGATACGGGCCTCCCGGGCTTCGCTCAAAGCTTGCTCTAAGTCTCGTTCCATCTCCCGACGCTCGGTGATGTCGCGCAAGACGAGCATGCGCCCTTGTAGCACTCCTCGTCGATCGAATAGGGGATTGATTCGCAGGTCGTAACAGCGTTGCCCGTCGTCCTCATCCTCATCCACGGCGATCTCGGTTTGCACCCGCACCTCGTCGCGGAAGTGGTCCAGCAAGTCCTGCCACAGGCTCAATGCTTGGAACGCAGACATACCAATCAAGCGATCGGCGCGCAAGTTCAGGATGTCTTCCATGGCCGGGTTGAGATCGACGATGCGATTCTGTCGATCCAGCACGAACATCCCGTCGTCCATATTGTCCACCAGCACGTCGCGCGCGATGGGCGCCAGGTCCAGGAGCCGGTAACGGAACACGCTCTGGGCAAACAACAGCCCGCCCAGCATAAAACCAATGGGGCTCAGGTCAATCCCTGGCAAGGGAATCAAGCGGAAGATGTAGAGCAGATTGGGGATCAGAGAGGCCACCACGCCCAATAGCAACGTGATGGACTGCAACTGGTAGAGATGGAACGAGCGAATGGCCTGCCGGATCAACAGGAACGCGCTGACCGTCGATAGCAGGTACCCGTAAGCCGCGTTGATCCAGAACCAGGCCCCATAGGCGGTCACGTCCATCAACAAGAGGGGATCGTGCCGGAAGAAGGTATAGCCCTGCCAGATCAGGCCGTGCGCCTCGGTCGTCCAGGCCAGGATCAAGGTCAGGGAGGGGATCGCCAGCAAGCCCGCCAGGCGGCGGACGTTCAGCTTCCGTCCATACCCGACGTACTGGATGGCGAACGCCAGCAACGCCACGGGCGAACTGCTGATGAAGATATAGCCCACCTTGGACCAGAAGAGCGTGCCCATCGGCCTGGGGCTTAAAACCAGCAGGGCCTCGGTCAACGCCCATCCAGCCACCGAAAGCATGAGGAAGCTTAACCCCAGCGCCGCCTGGGCCTCCCGGTGGCGCCAGGCGTAGAACGCGAGCACCGTCAGGATCGTGGTCGCGAACACCATCGCGATAATGCATATCATATATTGCCAGATCACTTTATGTGTCCTTATCCCTGCCCTCGAGGGGTGCTAGCAGTTCCGCCACCCGGATCAAGCTGTGCCCTTTCCATTCCCGTTCAACTACCCTCGCTACTGGCAGGCAATGACTGGCACATGCTCAGCGCCCGGACCAACTCCTCCACCCGGATCGGCTTACTGATGTAATCGTCCATCCCGGCGGCCAGGCAGGCCTCCCGGTCTTCCTTCATCGCGTTGGCCGTCATGGCCACGACGCGGGGCCTCCGATCCACGTCCCACTCCTGGTGAATGCGGCGGGTCGCTTCCAGGCCGTCCAATTCGGGCATTTGCACGTCCATCAGGATCATATCGTACGTCTGCCGGCGCAGGGCTTCCAACACCTCGACCCCGTTGCCCACCACGTCGGCCCGGTAGCCCAGACGCTCCAACAACCGTAACGTGAGCTTCTGGTTGACGGCGTTGTCCTCGGCCATCAGGATACGCAGTGGCCAGCGCTGGCCCATCTCTGAATCGAAGAGTGGTTTTTCGGTCTCCTCGCTTTTCTCCCCCGGCTGAACCTCCTGGGCGAAGATTTGTACCAGCACCTCGTACAAATGGGAGGCCTTGATCGGTTTGTTCAGGTAGGCAGCGAACGCCACCGTCTGCCCCCTGGCCCCTTGTCCGTCCTCTCGCCCTCCCTCTCGCCCTCCCTCTCGCCCTC
>DSAR01000402.1 GCA_011046405.1 Chloroflexota bacterium
CCAGAGATGTCGGGTAATGAAGCAATCAAAAGTGTACGGTAGCGAAAAGAGCAAAAGGAACCGTGACTAAAGCAACTGTTCAATCGTCTCCAGCAAGCTGTTTTGATCAAACGTATTCTTGGTGATGTAAGCATCGGCCCCCACCTCGATCCCCTTTGCCTTGTCCTCCGCAGAGTCCAACGAGGTGACCAGAATGACGGGAACGTCTGCTATCCGTGGATCCTCTCGGATACGCTGAGTAAGCTCAAACCCGTCCAAACGGGGCATGACGACGTCTGAGACAATCAAATCGGGAATTCCACTCGACGCAATGGCGCCCAACGCCTCTTGGCCATCGGTAGCCAACTCGACGGCATACCCGGCCGCTTCCAGGATATTCTTCTCCAGGGTTCGCGTGGTAATCGAATCATCAACGACCAGTATGCGAAAACGCCTCTGCGCCTCCACCACGGGTGCCGGTCGCGCCAATGCCGCCAGGACCGAACGCTGGTCTCCCCGCAACCCCAGTTTGATCAAATCCGCCACGTTGAGAATCAACACAACTTCGCCGCTGCCCATGACTGTCGCCCCGGCAATCCCACCTACGCGAGACAACTGTTTTCCCAAACCTTTGATAACCACCTCCTGTTCACCAGCCAGCGCATCGAGCACAAAAGCCATGCGACGCTCGGCCGCTGCCAGGATGACGACGGGAATTCGCGCCCGGTCGTGAGCCTCTTCGACGGGGGAAAGTCCCAATACGCTGCCCAGCCGCACCAATGCGAGAGGGCGCTTTTTGTAAACGATCGTATCTCGGCCCTCCAGCGGCGCGATATCGTCCGGTTTCACGTACATGATATACTCAATGGCATTATGAGGGATAGCAAACAACTCGCCGAAAGCCCGAACCAAGAGCCCCCGCGAGCTCGTCAACGTCAGGGGAAGGGTGAGGATAAAAGATGTACCTTTGTCGGGAATGCTTTCGACGTCGATGCGGCCATGCAACGCTTCCACGTTACGGCGTACCACATCCAGTCCAACCCCACGCCCCGAAATATCGGTGATGATGGGACTGGTGGAGACACCGGCGTTGAAGATGACCTCTTTCAGGTCTTCTTCGCCCAGCGCCGAAGCGTCCAGCCCACCCCGGCGAGCGATAGAATGTCGAATAGCCTCCAAATCCAGGCCACTGCCATCGTCCGCTACGCGAATGACCACATCTTTGCCTAATTGTTCGGCCTTCAACGTGATCGTACCGGCGCGCGCTTTGCCCAAGGCGAGACGTCTATGGGGAGCCTCCAGACCATGATCCACCGCATTACGCAAGAGATGAATGAGGGGGTCCTTGATTTGTTCTAATACTCGCTTGTCCAACTCCGTCTCGCCGCCAACGATCTGCAACACCGCCTCTTTGCCCGATTCTTGCGCCAGATCCCTCACCATGCGCCCGAAGGTGCTGGTGATAGTCGTCAGTGGCAACATCCGCACCCGCTTGACTTCTTGTTCCAGCTCGTCAATCACCAGGGACATATGCATCGCGTCGTTGGCGTATTCTCGAACCAGATCATTGATATACGTGATCAATTCACGCAAGCACTCCTGGCTATCGCTGACGTATCTCAACAATTGAGCTATATCTTTGCCGACCTTAGTCCCAACGCCTACTTGTTCAACATCCGTTCGAACTTTCCCTTTTTCCCTGGGCCTGTCTTTTCCAGGCGCCACATCCACCGGCCCCAATCTGTTGATACCAAAAGCGCCCGCCAATTCATAGCGGGCCAGCCGATTATAGGCGCTTCGAGCGGCCAACCATTCCTTCTGCCAGGCTGCCGCCAATTCTTGCAGGCGACGTATCTGCCCCAAGCGCTGCTCGGCCCGAATTTTCGTGACGAGCAGCTCGCTTAATTGGGCCATCAAGGCATCCAGTTTACTTACACTGACGCGGATCGTCTCATCGGCCCCAAATACCGGCCCAGAGGATACCTCCTCAAGCTTTTCCTCCTGCTCATTCTCATTGGCGACTTGTGGCGTCGATTCCAGTACCTTGCGCTCTCCGGCCTCACTCGGCAACCCCGACACGTCGGCATCGACCCCTTGATCCGGCGTCTCGACCGACCCGATGAACAGTTTCTCTTCATCCCTATCCTCGGGAATCTTGGCGACCGTCTCATGCTCGACTCCGGCTCGCACCTCTGCGTGCGCCTGTTCCAGGTCACTCAGGGCCTGGAGCGCCTCGACCGGCGGCGTGGTTTCGCCTGCTTCATACGTCTTCTGCACCTTCTGGATAGCATCAACCGTCCTGTAACAAGCGGTGAAAAGCCTGGTATTGGGAACAATCGCTTCCTTCTGTAAATCGGCCAACACACTCTCCAGAACGTGGGCCAATTGCTCGATCATGGTGACGCCCATCGCGCGGGCGGCGCCCTTCAGGCTATGCGCGGCACGGAAAACGTCTTCCAGCAGGGTCTTTCGCTGCTCGCCCTCCACTGCATCCTGCTCCAACGCCAACAGCCCCTCGTTCATCGTCTGAACGTGTTCCGCCAGCTCCGCACGAAAAGAGCTGATCAATTGCTCCCTGACTTTAACTGCTAGAGACATAAAATCCTCCCCACCCCAACCGGGACGAGCCAGTATTCACAAGCAATCTCACGAGCATCAAATCCCTGTTCAGTATAGGCCTGATCAATAGATCGACTCAAGCAAATCGTCTGCGAATTGATTCAACTCGCGCGCGATATTTTCCGCCTGGCGCGTGCTGCTCAACGTCTGCGCCGTGGCCTGATTGATATTCTGCATCGCCAACGCGATCTGCTCCACGCCAGAGGCCTGCTGCCGACCGCCAGCCACCATCTGCATCGCCGCCTGGGCCGATTCCTCGATCACGCCGGCCAGTTGATCGATCACCTCTTGAGCCTGCCCCACCAGATGGACGCCTTCCTCGACCCCCTTCGTCCCTTCCTCTGTCGCCATCACCGTCGCATTAGTCGCTTTCTGGATGTCCGAAAGGATGGCCTTGATCTGCACCGTCGCCTGTTTCGACTGTTCCGCCAGGTTCCGCACCTCCTGGGCTACCACGGCGAAGCCCTTGCCGTACTCACCAGCCCGCGCCGCTTCCACGCTGGCATTCAGCGCCAACATGTTCGACTGGGCCGCGATGTTGCTCACCGTGCCCGTGATCTCACCGATCTGTTGCGTCTGCTCCGAAAGCACAAGGATATTCTCCGCGATTCCCTCTACCTGGTTGCGGATCTTGATCATACTATTGATAGAATTCTCGACGGTCTGCCGCCCAGTCCGCGAGACCTCGACCGTCCGCTGAGATGCGTTGGCGACCTCTTGTGCCCGGGCAACCGACTGTTCCGCGATCGTCTTCAACTCATCTACCGTCGTCGTCGTCTGGCTGATGGCAGCCGATTGCTCACTGGCGCTGGACGATTGCTGCGTGGTCGATGCCAGAATTTCTGAGGCCGCCGAACTCAACTTCTGCGCCATAGCCTTGATCTCGACGTTGATCTCTTGTAAATGCGCCACCATCCCGTTCAAGTTTTCCCCCAAAATGACGAGGGGGTCGTCCTGGTGTCCGTATTTCTCCAACGGCAAGCGGGCGGAGAGATCCCCCCGGGCCACGTCGGCCACGAAGATCATATATTCCGCCACCGTCTCTTCCAGACGCTCTCGTTGTTCCCGCTCGTCTTCCAGCATCTGGCGCAGTCGCCTGGTCATATTCTGGATAGCCCTCTGCAACTGTCCAATCTCATTGCGCTGCTGAACGTCGATCTCGCCGCTGAAATCTCCAGCGGCGACTTGTTGGCTAAACTCAGCCAGGCGTTCGATGGGGCGCACAATCGAGCGGGCCGAAAATGAAGCGATGACGGCCGTGGCGACAGCTGTCAAGGTTCCAAAGCCCAGGAGCAGCCACAACAGGTCATTTTTCGCCGTGGCGATGCGCTCGATCTGCTCGTCCAACGTCTGCAACGGCGCAAAAGCGGCCTCCTCCAATTGTTCCACCGTGATGACCCAATCGAAACCCTCGAACTCCGGCAGCCCATAAACCTCGCCCGAGGCGGCGAAGGCATACCCGACGCCGACCGGCTCACCGTCCAGATTCCTTCGTCCCATCAGAGAGCCCCCCTCGCCACTGGGACTTTCGAGTATCTGGTGCACAACGTCCCAATCTCGCGCCTTGAGGTTGCCAGCCTCGCTCATAATCAACGTGGGATCGTGCTGGCTTGCGGTATCGGCAATCAGATATCCGTCCAGATCGAAAAGGCGAAGCGCGCCGCCCTCTATTTTCCGGACCATTTGATCCAACGCGCCTTGCAACATAGCGACGTCCAACGTCGCCTTCAAAACACCGCGTCGCCCGGCGCCGTCGTCAATCTGCCAGGCGATGTCCAGCACACATTGGGGGCTGCACACCACATCCCCAATATACCGTCCATCCTCCCAGGCGCCCTGCCACCATGCTGTATCGCTCCAAATAAAACGAGAGGGCATGCGATCGTAAGCTACGGTAAACCCATGGCTCTCGGTCAAAATGATTTCAGAGAACATCGGATTGCTTTGTGATATATTCTGCAGATAAACCCTCAAATATCGGTCGTCGACCAAAGAGCGAGTCTCTTGCATCATCTCTTCAACCCGTTCGGCGTCCCTCACAGCCAGTCCAGGCAAATCCTGTTTTCTGGCCTGTAGCTCACCGTTCAGAACTGCCTGGCGTATGGCTGGGACCTTGGACCACTCGAGCACGCTATAAATCTGCCCGTACACGCTATCGTCAATCTCATCCATTGCAAATTCAGCCTGGCTCTCCAAAAACAAGCCGATCGTGTCATAGGCCAGGCTTCGACGAGATCGCTCGATGCCAGTCCGTAGATTCTCGATTGTGCGCGTCAGGGAATAGGCGACGACCGCCGCGACGATAGCCAGCGGAATAAGAGCCGCCAAAAGCATCCGCAGCGTCATAGCCATTCCCAACCGGCGCCAGACCCTCTCTTTTAGGCTATCTAAACGGTTATCTAATCCAGTCATAATCATACGTCCTCAAGGGATTTTTAGTTTGACAATGGCACATTAGCAGATCTCAGACTTCCGATGCCCCACCATCAGGTTGATCCAGTGGGCAACAGCGGTGGATGAATCGCCAAAATCGCGTGAACAAATGCATCGCACCTTGTGCCTGAGCAGTTACAAAAAATTATACAACGTTCCCAACGATCACAGGGTTACGAGCCAGTTACGATTCCGTTTCAACCCTCCAGCCCTCGCACACGGCACGAAGAGGCATGATCACAATTGATATCGAGCTACAATTTCATTTAGGTGAGTGGCCAATTCATTCAAGTCCCGGGCCGCTTTTTCCGCTTCCCGCGTGCTGGCCAAGCTCTGCACGGTGGCCTGGTTGATGTTCTGCATCGCCAGCGCCACCTGTTCCACGCCCGAGGCCTGCTGCCGGCCGCCGGCTACCATCTGCATCGCCGCCTGGGCCGATTCATCGATCACGCCTGCCAATTGCTCGATCGCCTCACCGGAGCGCGTCGCCAAATCGACACCCTCATCCACGCTCTTGGTCCCCTCCTCCGTCGCCATCACCGTCGCGTTGGTCGCCTTCTGGATGTCGGATAGAATGGCCTTGATCTGCGCCGTCGCCTGTTTCGACTGTTCCGCCAGGTTCCGCACCTCCTGAGCCACCACGGCGAAACCCTTGCCGTACTCGCCCGCCCGCGCCGCCTCCACGCTGGCGTTCAGCGCCAACATGTTCGATTGGGCCGCGATGTCGTTCACCGTGGCGATGATCTCGCCGATCTGCTGCGTCTGCTCCGACAGCGCCAGGATGTTCTCCGCGATGCCCTCTACCTGGGTCTTGATCGTGATCATGCTCTCGACCGTGTTCTCCACCGATTGCCAACCGGTGCGCGAGACGTCCGACGTGCGCTGCGCCGTCTCCACGACCTCTTGCGCTCGTGAGACCGATTGTTCGGCGATGGTCTTCAACTCGTCCACCGTCGTCGTCGTCTGTGAGATAGCGGCCGATTGCTCGCTGGCGCCAGAGACCTGCTGTTGTGTCGCCGCCAGGATCTCCGAAGCGGCCGAGCTCAAGTCCACTGCAGCCTCTTGCACCTGCTGGATCATCTGTTGCAAATTCGCCGCCATGTCGTTCAGGGAATGTCCCAGCCGGGTCAGTGGGTCTGTCTCGTCGCCGTCATCGACGCTAAGCCGATCCGCCAGGTGACCCTGCGCCACTTCCGTCATATAATCAACGTATTGCTGAACCGTCGACTCCAATCGCTCGCGCAACGCCATCTCGGTCGCCGCGCGCCTTTCCACCTCCCAGGCTTGCAACTTCGAGTCCAGCAAATAGGTCTCCTGATCGTCCACGGTCTGGCGAAGGAGAACACTCGTGACCACTATGGCCATAGCAAAGAACAATACGTTGATCACCAACACCACCGTCGAGTCGAGAGCTATCGAGAACCCCCCAGAATCCTGTAAAATATTGACCAGGACAATGACGGCCATCATCCCAAGGATACTACCGCCGACCAACCAACGACTCTCGTCGGCCCCCAACGACAGGTAACTCACAATAATAAACAACACGTATCCGACGAGCGTCGACAGAAATATCTCCGGCACCAAAAGCAGCACAATCAACAACACCAGCAACAAAGCGCTTAACAAGATATACACGCCCAGGATACGCTGCCCCCGTTGATAAAACTTTGGATAGGCCCAGGCACTTGCCACCACGCCGCCTAAAATCAAGGCAGCGATTAGGAATTGAGCGTATTCCCGGTTTGTGATCCAGGCGATTAGCGAGACAGCACTGGCAACACCCCCGCCCCACAATAGATATTGGGAGATACGAAGCACAAATTGGGCCCGCCGGTCCAGAATCTGGGCCCGGGCTTTATTCCGGTCTTCGGATGTCATTCTCGTCTCTACGTCCTCTTTAATCATATCACCCTCCATTGAAATCTCCAAACTCGAGCGAACTGGAAGCAACGAGAGAAGTTGCTTAGCACTTGCACACTTATTTACAACTGATACTGTTCCACGATGTCCTTCAAGCGACGAGACAAATCGTTCAAATCCCGCGCGGCCTTTTCTGCTTCGCGCGTGCCCGCCAGGCTTTGCGCCGTGGCCTGGTTGATGTTCTGCATCGCCAGCGCCACCTGTTCCACACCGGCCGCTTGCTGCCGGCCGCCAGCCACCATCTGCATCGCCGCCTGGGCCGATTCGTCGATCACGCCGGCCAGTTGCTCGATCGTCTCACCAGCCTGAGCCGCCATGACGACCCCCTCGTCAACCCCCTTGGTCCCCTCTTCCGTGGCCATCACGGTCGCGTTGGTCGCCCGCTGGATGTCGGAAAGGATGGTCTTCACCTGGGCCGTCGCCTGCTGCGACTGTTCTGCCAGGTTCCGCACCTCCTGGGCCACCACGGCGAAGCCCTTGCCGTATTCCCCGGCCCGCGCCGCCTCCACGCTGGCGTTCAAGGCGAGCATGTTCGATTGATCCGCGATGTCGTTCACCGTGGCGATGATCTCGCCGATCTGCTGTGTCTGCTCCGAAAGCGCCAGGATGTTCTCGGCGATCGACTCGACCCGCGCCTTGATCTCGCGCATACTGGCGATCGTCTCCTCGACCGTCTCGCTCCCTCTCCGCGATACCTCGACCGTCCGCTGTGACGCACTGGCTACCTCCTGCGCCCGCGAGACTGACTGCTCGGCAATGGTCTTCAACTCGTCCACCGTCGTCGTCGTCTGCGAGATAGCGGCCGATTGTTCGCTGGCGCCCGAAGACTGCTGCGTCGTCGCCGCCAGGATTTCGGACGAGGATGCGCTCAGATCATTCGCCGCCTCTCGAATCTGGCGAATCATCTGTTGCAAACTGACCACCATCTCATTCAAGCTGCGCCCTAATACGATCAACGGATCATCTGTCACGGCATAGCCATCGACACTCAAGCGCACACTCAGATTTCCTTGAGCCACCTCTTCCATATACGCCACGTATTCACGCACAGACCTCTCCAGGTACTCTCGCTGATCCTGCTCACTGCGCAGCATATCGCGCAACTGGAAAACCATCTGATTGAACGCATCGGCCAACACGCCGGTCTCGTCATGTTGTTGAAGGTCCACGCTGACAGCCAGGTTCCCCTGGGCCACCGACCGGGCTACCTCGGTGATCTGGCTGATGGGTTTGACCACCCGACCCGAGAGGAACCAGAGCACAGTAATGGCCACCAGGACAGACGCGAAACCGATCCCCACGAACTGCCACTTCATTTGATCTTCGCGCGCTATCACCTGATCCCAGGGAATCCGGAAACCAACGTACCAGGGACTGACCGCTCGATCAAAGTTGATGGGCAAGATCACGTACAGAAAATCCTCTTGCACGTCGACGTATTCTCCGCCGTGCTGCAAGACAGAAGGGAGATCCAAATGTTCATAGACACTCTGTACGTGCTTCCCGGCTAAATCCGGCTGTTCTTTTACCCCCAATAGGACCCCCTTGGGGCTGAACACCATCATCTGCCCGATGCCTTCATAGACTTCGGCGTCGTCGATCCGATCTTGGAAATAGAACAGGTCTAAATCAACTCCCACGACGCCCAAAAACTGACCGTCATCTAGCAGCGGGACCATAAAAGACGCGACGTGCACTTCGTTTCCCCGTATCGTGTACGTACGAGGTTCGAACACACTGTCCCGCATGGTCTTTGCCACGCTCCGGTAATCATCGGCCAACGCCGTCGCTTGCTCTCCATCAGCTGGCGCCAGGTGGACATCCCCCTGCTGATCCTTGACCACATAAGCGACGAAACGTCCATCCAGATCTAAAAACTGAGCGTCCAGGTCTGCTCCATCGAAGGCGTTCGATTCCCATATCACATAAGCGCCAGCGAGATGTAACTCGTCAACCGCCAGCAGCCCTTCGATCATCGCCACGGCCTCTTCTTGCGACAACTGCCCCATCTGCATCCGAGTTTTCGCCATGATTTGGGCCAACGCGCGCGTTACATCCAGAGTTTTTTCGAACTGGGCTGAAACGTCAAGCACCTCCGACCAAGCATTTGCCACAACCTGTTCCCGGGCCACTTCTCGCGCCGTACCATAGAACGAGCACATAGCATAAAGGATAATGGCTAATGAAACACCAACGACACACAAAGCTGCCCACAAAACGATTTTTACCTGGATAGAGCGTATTTGAAAACGCTTCAATAAAGACATCATAACTCCTTGGAACGAACGAAAGCTCAGCCACGTGAAAGCACAGTTCAATCCCTGGTTGGCTGACAAATTCAACCTTCAACCAACACCTAAAGTATTTGAACACAGATTCACACAGATCTAGTAAAAACAAGATGAATCTGTGTTTATCCGTGTTCGATTTCGTTAAAAAAGTGTCAGTCCACCAGGTTCAATTCTCACAAAACGTTATCTCGAACCGTGTTCCCACTTCCGCCTCTATCTCGAAGCATCCGCCGGCCCATCAAACGATCTCTTCGTGGACGATCAATCGTTCGTCAGCCAACAAGGACACCAGATCCAAGACCACGACCATGGAGACTTTCTTGGCTCCATTATCGCCGGCGGCCTGGCGGGGAATCACCCCTTGCACGTGCTCAGGATGTAAACCGCGCACTGTACCCGTCGCCTCCTGAAGATTTCCCATCGGCAGCGCTTCTATCGCCAAAACTTCGTCGACCAGCAGAGCAATTTCCATGTCAGGCGTTTCGGCCACGATGATGCGAGGCTTCACCTCTCCGGCATCAAACCCAGCCTGGCCCACGCTCTCTCCCTCGGGCAGGTCGAAATAACGCCGCAAATCCACCACCGAGAAGATACGCCCACGCAAATTGATGACGCCGGCTACCCATCCAGGCACTCGTGGGACGAAGGTGATCTGTTCGGCCGCCCTGACACTGAAAACGTGATGGGCTTCGATCCCATAGATCTCGCTACCCAAGCGAACCAAAACCAATCGGATGTGCCCTCGCTCGTCCTCCTCAACCGGTAGAGCGGCCAGATCTTCCGCCCGCCGCGCCCAAATGTCCTCCACTTCCTCTTGTGAGACTTCGACCGACTCCTCCAGCGCAATGCTGGCCTCGGTAATTCGCTGGCGCACAGCCGCCCAATCGAAACCACGACCTTCGTTCGGATCATTTCTATCCATCTCGTCCTCCCACTCGCGCTGTCGGTTCTGCCTCATTGATGCCGACGTAACGGGCTACCAGCACCATGGCATCATCCGTACCCCGACGATACTGGGTCAAGATACGGTCAGCCATCTCCTGGGGCGCATCCCCACACGTCAAATCCTCGGCAAAGACGCTCCGCAAGCCATCAGTCGCAAAAATGAGTGTGTCCCCCGGTTCCACCGAAACCACACTCGGCCGTGGCGTAGGCAGGTTATATCCCACCACACCACCACGCAATACCAGGCGCTCGCGCCCGTGTCTCGGTCCGCCATTCTTCCTCAACAACAATCCCTTGACGTTCCCCACGCCCAACCACGTCATCGTACCAGAACACCCATCGAACGAGGCCAAACTCATCACGACCCCCCGCGTCCGCCGCACGCCTTCGTGACATCGTCGCAGTAACGAGGCCACCGGATGGTCGGCATACGCCTTTAGTATAGAAACCGCCGTCTTACCGGCGACAGCAGCCTTGGGCCCATGCCCGAGTCCATCCACCACGACCACCAACGCGCCATTGGCGAATACCTCGACCAGATACTGATCTCCAGAATCAGCGCCACCGTCGAACGATTGAGCAGCAACACCCCACTCAATAATAGGCGGTTCGACCGCGGTCTCACTGTTGTTGTCCTTATGCTCCCTCATACCTGTGATCTCCACTTTGCCATCGTCACGACCGTACCGCGACCTACCTCCGAAATAATATCAAATTCATCCATCAGCCGCTTGGCGCCTGAGAGCCCCAAACCCAAGCCGCCCCCCGAGGAATAACCATCCTGTAACGCTTGTGCAATGTCTGGAATTCCCGGCCCATCATCCCGGGCCACAACCTGGATCCCGCTCTGGCCGTTGCATTGCACAGCGCTCAGTACGATCTCTCCACACTGGGCATATCGAATGATGTTGTTGGCCACCTCAGAAATAGCAATCACCACGATGACCTGTTCATCATTCAAAAGCCCCTGGCGGGCTGCTAACGCCCGGCCCTTTTGACAAGCGACAAGCACGTCCGTATCCTGCCGGACTGGCACGCTTATCCTGTTTCCATCCGTAATAGATCCCATCACATCCTAACCTGGACGAGCCAGAACCAAAAAGGGACATTGACGGCAAATGCTTGCTCAACGTACATCATTGGTTAGGCCCTTTTCCTGCCAATAACCCATCCTCTACCTATGCTCTACCTATGCTCTGACCGGGCAGATTCTAGCGCAGCCGTTTTACCGCTCGAACTCTCGTCCCCTTGCCAACCTGCGATTGGATGTCGAACTCGTCCATCAAACGTCTGGAGCCAGAAATACCCAGCCCCATGCCTTGAGACGTCGTATAGCCGCCCGCCAACACGCGATCTACGTCAGGAATGCCCGGCCCCTCGTCCTCGGCCACGACTTCGATGTACTTGCCACCTCCTGCCGCATAAGTAGTCACGGTGATCAATCCTTCACCGGCATACAACTCGATATTTCGCCCCAATTCAGAAATGACCACGGCGACCTTATTCGCTTCGGCCTGATGGAACCCCATCTTCAACGCGATGTCGAGCCCGCTGCGTCGCGCCCTCACGACATCGACCACACTGCGGATCGGAAATTGTCTCTGACTTGACTGTTGTTCTACCATGCTACACCTCGGTCAAGTTCGAGAATGGCGATTCTCTAGAACCGGAATCTTCCCACTCTGACTCATCAAACGATCCATCCTCGAGACCCAGCGAATCGTTTTGCCACACGTCTCGCTGATCGCTTCGACTCAAAGCCAGCGCGTCGTCCAGGTCCAAAACGGCGTGGATGTTAGGTAACGTCATCCCCAAATCCACCATCGTCTCGATCACGGCATCCTGGAGACCAGAGATAACGACGTCGGCCCCCATCAAGCTGGCCATCTTGGCCGTGCTTTGGATAAATCGACCAAAAAAGCTATCGCAGATATCGACGCGAGAGAAGTCGAGCAACACCCAACGAGAACGGTAGCGTCGCACGTCTTGCAACACCTGGCGACGTAAACGCAACACCTCGCTGTCTGTGAGATCGCGCGGCACCGCTACCAAAAGCAAATTTTCCAGCTTCTGGATCGTCGATGTGCCCATCGATCCCAATTCATTGAATGTATCCATCTCAAATTCTTCCACAACCTACCTCCTGAATGTGATAAGCGCCCCACACCTTGTGTGATGCGCTCACATATTCGGTCATGTAACTTAGCATACGCAAATCCAAACCATCACGATTCAGGGGACGATAACGTTTCCTCATCAGATTACCCCCAGTATAATGGCTAAATGATCCGAATACCATTTCACTTGTGTTACGAGAACATTGCCACCTAACCTAGTAGAGCCAGAGCCAATAAGGGCTACCGATGCCAGGCCCTTTGTTCAACGTACAAGCATTCCATCGGTTAGGCATCAACTGACAATCCGCCGTCCCATCCTGTGCAGAGCGACTAATAGACCGGTTTGCAAATCAGGCAACGTCTCAATACTCAACCAATCAATCCCCAGATCGACGATGGTCTCGGCGACCGCGCTGGAAATGCCGGTGATGATGGTGCGGGCGCCCTTGAGGCTGGCTGCCTTGATCGTTCGATTCAGATGGCTGGCGACGCCGCTATCCACGATGGGCACCCCGGTGATGTCTACAATCACCACCTGGGCTTGATGCAATCGAATCCCGGCCAACAGGGCCCGCGTGATGTCCCGCGCCCGCAGCGTGTCGATACTGCCGATCAGGGGCATGACGATGATGCCCTCCATCACCGGGATGACCGGGGTCGAAAGCTCTTGCAACGCCTGCCGCTGCGCCTCAATGATCTCCTGTTGCAGACGCCGGCTCTCGGCCTCTGCCCGCTCCCGTTCGATAATCTCCTGTTCGAGTTCCTCCGTGCGCTCCTCGACTCGTTTCTCCACCTCTTTGTACGCCTGCTCCAACGCCTGCTCCGTCCGCTCTCGCTCACGGAGCAACAATGCGCCTTTCAACGCGCTGCTAATCTGCCCGCGCAGCGTTTCGTAGACCATCTCCAGGCCGGGCGGCATCTCGAGGAGCAAAAACCCCAGCTGTTCGTCGGCAAAATGGAGGGGCAACACCAACAAATGGTACGGCTCTTTCTGGGATAACATATCATCCAGCAACAGATGACGAGACAGGAAACGTCGCCCATCCGAATCCACAAAACACACTTTGCCCTGCTCATAAGCCACAAGCAAACGAGCGCGATCGGGCGGCATTCCCTCACCCTCGTACAGCGAGAGATAACAACGCTTGATCGCCAATTGCGAGAGGCCCTCGAGCAGTATTCGGATCAATTCCTCCACGTCGAACGTGGTGATCATCTGTTGGGTCAACTGGTTGAGGCTGGCAGCCCGACGCGCCGCTTCCAACGCCTGATACGCCTGCGACCTCTCGGCCACTCTCCCCACCATAATCCGGGCCTGATGCAACAAATTCTCGGCCCGGGACACCATGACAGGATCGTGCAAGCAAGGAAAGGCGCGACGACGCAACACCGAAATCGCCTGTTGCCACCCCCCTGCGTCTCCCCCATCCTCTACGACCCGGCGCAAGACCTCTCGCAGCGTCGGCAAGAAAGCCGACGAGAACACGCCATCCAATTCCAGCGTCAATGCCCGCGTGAGATGTTCCGCCATCGGGCGCACGTCCCCATTGGCGTAAGACTGTACAACAGAGACGATCTCATCAAGTATCTCATCCCTCTGGGCGCTGAAAATCTCCCGAAAATCGCTCTCCTCACCCTCTTCCAGGGATTCATCCAAGGTGCAAGGCAACGGGTCGATCGCAGCGGCAGTGACGAACGGGTCCGCACAGCCGCACGATTGTCGAACGAGTAGTTTCGTCGGGAGCAAGACCTGATTGGGCACTTCCTCACCCCCCAGCAACGCAAGCAACATATCGACCGACTTCTGCCCCATCTCATACACCGGTTGTCGCACCGTCGTCAACGGCGGCGTGACAAACTCGGTTTCACTTATGTCGTCAAATCCAAGCACAGCGACCTCACCGGGAATCTGGATCCCCCGGGATTGCAACGCTTCCATCACGCCCAAGGCGGTCGAATCATCCACACACACGATGGCCTCGACATCGACGCCGGGCCGAAACTTCCGCTCGTCCAGCAACAGTTCAACTGCCGCTCGTCCCGAAGAGGCCTCGAAATTCCCGGGGGCGACCAGAGTCGGTTCCAGGGCGATCCCGTGCTGGGCCAACACATCCACGTAGGCCTGATACCGCTCATCCGCCTCCTGGTGTCCTTTCGGGCCCCGGACAAAAGCGACGTGACCGTAGCCATGCGCCTTGATCAGGTGATTGACCGCCTCTCGCATCCCCGTCTGGTTATCACACAACAGGCTGGGGACCCCGTCCAATCCCAGGGCTGCGCTCACAATCGGAAGGGGTCGATACCGTTCGTAAAACTGTTCGATCTCTTCTAGCGAGATAAAATTCCCGATGCTCCCACCCAACATGATCAACCCATCCACGTTATCGGCATTGGCCAGATGGTAGACGATATTTTTCGGCTCTTGAACCGTATCAGGCGATTTGGACTGCAAGGGCCCGCCGACAAAGCAGAGCAAATTACAATCCCGCTCACGAGATGCGTCCAGACACCCCTTCCAGAAGAGACCTTGATAGGTCTCTGATACCCGGCTGATGAACAAAGCAATCGTCAAACGAGAATCTTGATCGATGTCCTCACGTCCCTGGACATCCTCCATCATATCGTTCATCACTTCCTCCTCACCCTTATTCGACAATCCGCCGTCCCACCCGCAACAGCGCGGCCCGCAATCCGGTCTGCAAATCAGCCAACGTCTCGATCTCGCTCCAATCAATACCCAGGTCGATGATCGTCTCGGCGACTGCGTCGGAAACGCCGGTGACGATGGTGTGGGCGCCTTTCAAGCGGGCCGCCTGGATCGTCTTGTTCAGATGTTCCGCCACGCCGGTATCGACGACGGATACGCCGGTGATGTCCAGGATCACCACCCTGGCTCGATGAGTGCCGATCCCGGTCAACAGCGCCCGCGTGATGTCTCGCGCCCGCATGCTGTCGACGCTGCCGATCAAGGGCATCACCAGGATGCGGTCCATGATGGGGATCACTGGCGACGACAGTTCCCGAATGGCCCGTTTATGCGCCTCGATCACCTCCTGCTGTAGGCGCTCCCGCTGGGCGATTTCCTGCTCTAACTCCGCCGTCCGCTCTTGTACCAACTGCTCGACCTCGGCGTACGCTTTCTCCAACGCATCCTCGGCCCGCTTGCGCTCGGTCACGTCGCGCAGGACGCCGTACGTCCCCACGAGCCGATCACCATCGTAAACCGCCCGCGAACGGTCCTCCAGGTAGATCAACGAAGTATCCTTAGCCTGCCACCACGCCTCCCAGACGGGGATATCCTCGACTGCTCCTGAGTGGAGACGCTGAAACGTCGCCTGTTGCTCTTCGAAACTATCGCCTTGAATCACCTGCTCCAGGAAGACCTCGCGCCCCCCCATCTCCTGGATATCCGCCAGTGTATAGCCCAGGATTTTCTCGAAGGCCGGGCTAACGTAGGTAAACTGCTGGGTCTCGCCATCCACGCTGTACAGGATATCGTTGATCGTTGTGACGATCCGTTGGAAATTCTCCTCCGACTCGCGCAGCGCCTCGGCCGTCTCCCTGTGCGCTTCCAGTAACAGGACCCGTTTCAACGCGCTGCTAAGCTGTCCCCGTAACGCCTCGTATACCTGCCCATCCTCCAGCCCCAACTCGAACAGGGCGATGCCCAGTTGATCCTCGCGGAAATACAACGGCTCGACGACGACGTTGTACCGCCGGTCCTGGGGCAGCGTGCCGTCCGGCGCCAGTCGAGAGACCGGGAATCGGCGTTCGACGTCGTCTAACACCACTTGCCCACTTTCGTCGTACGCCAGGATCAAGCGCGCCGTCTCCAGGGAGGCATCCGGCGATTCACCCTGGCCCTCATCCTCATACAAAGACAGATAGCAACTCGGAATACCCAACTGGGGCAATCCTTCGGCCAAAATGTCCACCTGCTCGGCCACGTTGATCGTCATGATGAGCGACTGGCCGACGGCGCGTAATTGCTCGGCCCTTTCCTGCACCAGCCATGTCTCGCGCACACGGGCGCGATCCCACACCTCCCACAACAGCACCCGCGCCTGTTGCCACAGGTCCTCGGCCCGAGCCTGCGTCCCATTGACATCGACGACGTAGGGCAACGCAAGCTGCCGCTGGACGGAAAGCAGCCGCTGCAACACTTCTACCTCTCCACCAGCGGCCAGGGTCCGATGTAGTATCTCATCGAACGTCGCCCGGAACGTCCGGGCATCATCATCCGCCAGGTCGGCGACGAAAGCGTCAAAAAGCCGTCTATGCCATTCAGGTTCGATCGTCGATATCGCTTGCACCATCCGCTCCACGATTTCCTCACGCCGAGCGGCCAGCGCTTCGTCCTGCGCCGCCACCTGGCCTGCCAAAACCCCTGCCACCAACGGTGAATCACACCCACAGGACTGGCGAACGATCAATTCCGTGAGGAGCGCGACATGCTCCGGCACATCTTCTCCCACCATCAGGTCCAACAAGAGCTCGGTCGCCCGCCTTCCCAGGTCCCGGATTGGCTGCCGCACCGTCGTCAACGGCGGATCCATAAAGCGCGAGGCCTCCGCATCGTCGAAGCCCAGCACAGCGATATCCCCGGGTATCCGCACCCCGCGCGCATCCAGGGCATCGAAGGCCCCTAACGCCGTCGGGTCGGCCACCGCGACGATAGCCTCGATCTCCAGGCCGCGCTCTCCCAACAATAGATCGACCGCCTGCCGCCCCGCTTCCTGGGTGAACCCACCTGGCGCCACGTAATCGGGATTCAGGGGTATGTCGTGCATCTCCAGTGCGTCCAAGTAGCCGAGATATCGCTCCTCGGACTCCGGCTGTCCCTCTGGTCCACGGATAAAGGCGATGCGCCGTAGGCCGTGGGTCTCGATCAGGTGAAGCACCGCCTCGCACATCCCCTGGCGATTATCCACCAACACGTTGGGCATCCCCTCCAACACCGACGAGATATTGACCATTGGCAGCGGGCGATAACGCCGCAAGAAAATTTCGACCGCCTCGTTGCTCACGTGATGGGCCAGGGCCGCCCCCCAAATCACCAATCCATCGAATACTTTCGGCGTCACCAGATCGTAAAGCACGTTCGCCTGGGCGTCAAAACCCAGGGGAGATTTCAACGGTTTGCCCGGCAAACAGATCAAATTCACGTCCCGCTCCCGGGCCGCGTCGATCACACCCGACCACACCATATCATTCAACGGCATGCCAGCCCCATAGGTCAAGAAACCGATAGTGGGCCGTTCGTCATCCATACGCCAATTTTTCTTATTCATCTGCCATCCACCTCGCAAATCACAAAACAGTTATTTATCCTGAACTATAGCACATAACCCACGGACAGCCAAATCTCTTCCATCAATCAACTAACAATCTGGTGTCCCATACGCGCCAGCGCGGCCCGCAATCCGGTCTGCAAATCGGCCAACGTCTCGATCGCCTCCCAATCAATGCCCAGGTCGACGATGGTTTCGGCGACTGCGTCGGAAACGCCGGTGACGATGGTATGGGCGCCCTTCAGGCGAGCCGCCTGGATCGTCCTGTTCAGATGTTCCGCCACGCCGGTATCGACGACGGACACGCCGGTGATGTCCAGGATCACCACTTTAGCTCGATGAGCGCCGATGCCAGCCAACAGCGCCCGGGTGATTTCCCGAGCCCGCATGCTGTCGATACTGCCCACCAAGGGCATCACCAGGATGCGGTCCATGATGGGGATCACTGGCGATGACAGTTCCTGGATGGCCCGTTGCTGTGCCTCGATCACCTCTTGCTGCAGCCGTTCTCGTTCCGCAATTTCGCGCTCCAACGCCGCCGTCCGCTCCTCCACCCGCGCCTCGACCTCCGCGTAGGCTTCCTGCAAGGCCTGTTCGGCCTGTTTGCGCTCGCTGATGTCGCGCCCTATGGCTGTGAAGAAAGCACCCTCCTGGGTTTTCCACGTGGCCAATGAAAGTTCCAGGGGGAATTGGCTGCCATCCTTCCGAACGCCAGTCACCTCCATCATCTTGCCCATCAGGCCCGACTGCCCGGTCTCCACGACCTCCTCGATCGCCTTCCGGAACATCTCGTAATAGGTCTCGGATAGGATGGAGACCAACAAGCGACCCCGTGTCTCGCCGGCCCAATAGCCAAAAATGTCCTGGGCCGCCTGATTCCAGAAAAAAATATTTTCATGCGTATCAAAGATAATAATGGCATCACTGGCGGTCTCGGCGATGGATCGGAAACGCTTCTCACTCTCCCACAACGTCTCCTCCGCCCGCTTGAGTTCCGTCGCTTTCTTCTCCAGTCCCTCGATCTCCTGCTGGGCCTGCTCCAATTCGCGCTCAAGTTCAACTATCGTTTTACCCACATCGCTGCCCACAGACTCCATGCCATCTACCTCCAAGTTCGTCTCGACGATACCTTCTGGGACATCGTCGGCGCCGTCCTGTCCCAGTTCGCGCCTCGTCCACTGCTCGACAATCCGTTGATTGATGGCCACGTTCTCCAGGAACGATCGACGCATCCCCTCATCCTCAATCCGAGCGGCGTGGGTCTGTAATTGCCGGTAGACTGTCTCCAGCACGTCTTGGGCCCGGGGATCGTCGTTCGCCCGCAACACGTTGTAACAGGTCCAATAAACCCGGAAAACCTCACCAATGCCTTCCGGCGAACTCGTCTCCAGTAAATCGAGAATGAACTCTACCTGTTCCTGGGCCCGGGCTAAATCTCCCCGGGCCAGGTGCAAGCCAGCCAGGCCGGCGACTGGCTCAATCACGAAATCTCGCAGGTTCAAGGTCTCCCACACTTCCTTGGATTGCTGGTAGGCCTCCTCCGCCTCTTCCAGGTGGCCCAACGCCTGGAGTGCAGTTCCCAAATTCATCAGGAAATGACCCTCGAAATAACGAGCGCCCAGATCCTGCGCTGTATCCAAGGCCTTTTGATGATATTCGAGCGCCCGCTCCAGGTCCCCCGCGTGGTAGGCCACCTGCCCCAGGTTCGTTAACATCAAACACGCCGACATCCGCTCGCCGATTTCACGACCGATATCGAGGGAACGCTCATATAGGGACCGGGCCGTCTCGTAATCCCCTACGTCCATATAGATATTGCCCATATTGCCCACGATAATGCACTCGCCTCGACGATCACCGACCTCAAGGAAGAGCTCCAGCGCCCGCTCGCTATAGCGCTTGGTCAGCGCCAGGTAACCCTGCTGCGACGTCACGTTGGCCAAATCCAGGAACGTTCCTCCCTCGTACCGCCGGTCGCCAATTTCTTGAAAAATCCGCAACGCTCGCTGCAGGTGATCCTCCGCTATTTCAAACTGCTGCAAATCCCGGAACACCTGCCCCAGGGTGCGCAACGTGTTGGCCTCCTTATACCGGTCGCCGGCCTCCCGGGCCAGTTCCAGCGCCTGGTTTAAGTGCTCTTGCGCCTCCTCCAACTTCCCCTGGCGCCAGACCATCCGGCCCCACGCCAGGTAGCCGCCCGCTTCCTGGCTCACGTCTCCGGCCTGCCGGCTCATCTCCACGATCTGTCGGGCCGTTTCCTCGCCGCCCTCGTAATCGCCGATCACCTCGGCGTACCCTGACTGCCGCCAGGCGACCTCGGCCCGCCGGGCCGCTGCCTCGGGGCTGCCATCGTCCATCTCGTCGACCAGGACTGACAACGCTGCCAAATCTTCCTGCTCACTCTCACGGTCGCCTTGAATGTGATGTACCCGCTCCAACGCCATCAGGAGATCATAACGCTGCGCCAGATTCTCCTCGGGCGCCAGTTCGAGGGCCTCACTGAAGTAATCGACCGCCTCGGCGTTGGCGAACTGGACTGACGCTTGCTTGCCGGCCCGCGTCAGGTAAACGATAGCCGACGCGGTCTCGCGGGCGAGGGCCAGGTGATGACCAATGGCGCCCAGTCGCTCCCCCTCGTGTTCGTCGCCCCGCCCAATCAGCCAATGGGCCAGCCGTCCGTGATAGGCCGGCAGCGCATCGGCCGCCAGACGAGCATACGCGATCTCCTGCACCGTCGATGTGGCGAATAAGAACTCGCGCTCCCCGGCCAGGGTCGACGTCTCCCGCTCCAGGACCAGGTCCTGTACCATAGCCTCTCGCAAGGCCATCCGGACCCGGGGCCGGGGGGCCTGCCCTATCTCGGCCACGCCCCCCTCCCAGAATACCTGTCCCGCGACCGATGCCCACGCCAATACCTGCTGCGTCTCGGTCGAGAGATGTTCTATGTGACGAATCACCGCCTGCTGGATCGAAGCCGGCAGGTGTATCTCCTCTAAAGCACCGGCGTCCACCTGCCACCCCTCTACCGTGCGCTTCAACACCTCCCCCTCTTCGGCCAGGGTACGTACCAGCTCCTGGACGAAGAAGGTGTTCCCTCCCGAGATCTGCTGCACCTGCTTCGCCAGGGCTGGCGGCAAAGTCTCGATACCAAGCATCGAGCAGACCAACTCCACCGTCACGTCTGACTTCAAGCTCTGAATCGGGATACGCTGCACCCGTTCTCCACCCAGGATCATCAAGGGATGGATCTGTTCCACCTCTTCGACACGATAGGTCACGCAGATCAACAAGCCAGGACTGCCAAAAACCCGGACAAAGCACTGCAGAAACGTCAGCGTCGCTTCGTCGGCCCAATGGGCGTCCTCGATCACCACCACCGTCGGACGCAGGTCGGCCGCTGCCTGGAGCAATTGTACAATAGCGTCGTTCAAGCGTTGGCGAGCCGCCGGGGCGCCCAATTCGGCCGGCGGTTCTAGCCCTGTCATATACGGGCGCTCCCACATCTCCGGCATGATCTCCGCCAGAACCGGCCCAACGCGCGCGACGTTCAGGCCGGTCCAATCCGCCCCTTCGACGTAGCGCAATAAGACCCGCAACACGTCGCGCCAGGGTCGGTAAGCCCCACCGTCGGCCACACATTGCCCCTGCACCACCCGGCCGCCCATCAGTTCCACCTGGACCGAGAACTCCTCCAGGAGCCGCGTCTTCCCGACGCCGCTCTCGCCGCTCACGAGGAGCAATTTCCCCTCGCCGATCTGGGCCTGCTCCCACAGAGTCTGGAGCACCTCCAACTCCGCCTCGCGGCCCACGAACCGACCCCGGAGGGCGTAACTGCTGATGGTCTCGCGGGTCTCCAATTCGTACGCGCTCGCCATCACCTCGTTCAACGCCTGGATCACCTCGTTGGCGCTCCCGTACCGTTGGGTGGGCACAGGAGCCAGGAGCTTGCCGATCACGTCGCCAACCTCCATCGGCACCTGATCCTGATCCTTGAGCTCCTTTTGTAAGGACAGAGGGATCAGCCGTTCCGTTCCCGGCATAAACAACGGCGGCTCTCCCACCAGCATCGCGTACCACAGCGCCCCCAGGGCATACAAGTCGACCCGATGGTCGACCGGCCACTGTTCCTGCACCTCAGGCGCCGTATAACCAGGCGTGTAATACTGGGCTCGTTGGTTGGGAGTTTTGACCTCCAGCGCCACGCCGAAATCGAGCAATCTGACCGTTCCATCCTCCTCCACGAGCACGTTCCCCGGTTTGAGGTCTCCGTGGATGACGCCCCGGGTATGCAAATAGGCCAAAGCTCTGCAAATCTGCACCAGGACCGGCGCGATCTCCTCTGGCGTATAGTCCTCGGGGTTCAGGCTCTGTCCGGCGACCCATTCCATCGTGAAGTAAATCTCTCCCCCCCGCGTCACGCCAAAATTGTATACCTCGACCAGGTTGGGATGTCGCAGGCGGGTCAAGGTCTCGAACTCGCGCTGAAACCGCTCGGTCGCAGTGACCACGTCCTCATAGGCCTGGTCCAACTTCACCATCTTCAGGGCCAACACCTCGCCATCTTTGGCCTCGTCCGAGACACGATAGAGCATACCCATCCCGCCGGACTGCACGCCCAGGACCCGGTAGCGATTTTCGATCAAATCTCCGATGTCAAATGTCTTGTTCACGAATTCCTCCTTAAGTTCGTTCTACGCCGTCAGCCCCACCCCTAAGGAAGTACTTGAATGCTCAGTCTCACTCAAGCGCTCACTCAAGCGCTCACTCAAGCGCTCACTCAAGCGCTCAGCCAAGCGCTCACTCCGGCGTTTGCTCACAGGAATGCCGTCTATTCGATGTGCAGCCCCATCTTGGCCAACGCGGCCACCAACCCGGTCTGCAAATCGGCCAACGTCTCGATGCCTCGCCACTCGATGCCCAGATCCACGATCGTCTCGGCCACGGCGTCGGAGATGCCGGTGACGATGGTATGGGCGCCTTTCAGGCGAGCCGCCTGGATCGTCTTGTTCAAATGCTCCGCCACGCCGCTATCGACGACGGCCACACCGGTGATATCGAGGATCACAACCTTGGCCCGGTGCCGGCCCACCCCGGCCAACAACGCCCGGGTAATATCCTGCGCCCGCTTGCTGTCGATGCTGCCGATCAAGGGCATCACGAGAATGCCACCCGCCCCACCGGGCACGTCCATCACCGGGATGATGGGCGTCGATAATTCTCGCAACGCCCGTTGTTGGGCCTCGATCATCTCCTGTTGCAAACGTTCCCGCTCCCCGATCTCCTTCTCCAACGCAGCGGTCCGTTCCTCGACCCGTTGCTCGACCTCGGCGTAGGCCTGCTTCAACTTCTCCTCAGCCGCCTTGCGCTCGCTGATATCTCGCCCGATAGCCGTAAAGAAGATGCCATCCCGCGTCCGCCAGGCTGCCAGAGAAAGTTCCAGCGGGAAGCCGCTCCCATCCTTGCGCTTGCCTGTGACCTCCATCACCTGGCCGATCAAATCCGATTCGCCCGTCTCCACCACGTCTAAAACCGCTTGGTGAAAGGCCGGATAAAATTCCTCACCCAGAATCGAGGTCAATAAACGGCCTTGGGTCTCGCTTCCCAGGTAACCAAACGTGTCCTGCGCTACCTGATTCCTGTATAAGATATTCTCTTCGGTATCGAAGATGATAATCACATCACTGGCCGTCTCGGCAATGGAGCGAAAGCGCTTCTCGCTCTCCCACAACGTCTCCTCGGCCTGGGTCAGTCCCTGGGTGATCTTTTGCAACTCGGCAATTCGCTCCCGGGCCTGCTTCAGTTCCTGCCGCAACTGTTCTTTTCTCGCTTGATCGTCAACTTTTGCGTTCACGTTCACCTCCTCCTCGTCGTAGTTGCCCAGATCGTCCAATTGGGACACGAAACACAGCGTTTCACAAAGCACTGAGAAAATTCTACTTTTTCCCCTGTGTTTCTCTGTGAAAAGCCCTGGAGAGCTCTACATAACAATGGCTGGAAAATCCTAGAGCGCCCCTAAACCTTCTCTCGCCGCACCAAGGCGTACACCGCGATGCCGATCCACACCACGTTAATGCCTACCGAGGGAAAAGCGCCGTAGAAAAACGAGTTCACGATCAGAAGCCCCGCACCCACCAGGTTCAGCGCCTGGTAGAGCACCGAATCCCCCTCGATACGCTTCGTCGAAACCAGCACATAGGCCGCCAGAAGCGACACAACCCCCGCCCACCCGGCGACGTCGATCAAACGTTCCATCCCATATCACCCCCCATTCTATCACACTTCACTTCGTTCGATTTTTTCAATTGTGTTTCAAAATTATTTCAGTCTGAACAACCCGACTCCAACGCGCCGCAGCGCCAGCACCAGCCCCGTCTGGAGATCAGGCAGCGTCTCAACGTCCTCCCAATCGATTCCCAGGTCGACGATGGTCTCCGCTACCGCGTCCGAGATACCGGTGACGATCGTATGTGCGCCCTTCAAACGGGCCGCCTGGATCGTCTTGTTCAAATGCTGCGCCACGCCGCTATCGACGATGGGCACACCGGTGATGTCCAGGATGACCACCTGGGCCTGGTGCGCGCCGATCCCGGCCAACAGGGAGCGCATGATCTCTCGCGCGCGCATCGTATTCACGCTGCCGATCAGGGGCATCACGATGATGCGGTCGGTCAGCGGGATCACGGGCGACGAAAGCTCACGTAACGCCTGTTGCTGCACCTCGATCACCTCCTGCTGCAACCGTTCCCGCTCCTCCATGCTCGCCCGCAGGTCTCTCGTCCGCTCTTCCACCCGCTGCTCCATCTGGTCGAAGAGCTGGGCTCGCTCCACGAAGACGGCCAGATTGCTGGCCAATGTGTTCAATAACCGAACCTCGTCCTCGGAAAAGGCGTCGACCTGGGGGCTCTCGATGTTGATAATGCCAATCACCCGCTCGCTAGCGATCAAGGGCAC